>DASXIC010000096.1:0-3386 GCA_036498205.1 Chthoniobacterales bacterium
ACCATTCGCCTGGACAGCGACTCTCCTCGCATCCGCTTTCATGCGACCATGAAGAACGTTTCCGGCCACACCGTCAATTGGTCCATGCAATCGGTGTCGCAGTACAACACCTCTGATCCATCCTCGGCTAATACTTTCAACCATAATTTCTGGACTTTTACTCCTGCGAACCCTGCAAGCAGTTATCTGAATCGCTATCACGTTCGCTTTGGTCCGGCTGAGAATCCGGCAGCCTCCGTAAGAGATGACGGCCTTTTCACCGTGCACTATGTCCACATGGCGGCTGAGTTGTGGGTGGATTCTACCGAAGGATGGCTGGCCGTCGTCGACGGCAGTAGCCACTACGCCATGGTGGAGCGGTTCGACTACGAAACCACCAAACCTTACCCCGGCAAAGCATCCGTTATTTTTTGGACCAACGGGCCTGAAACAAGATTGAGCAGCGATGGGGTGCCCTCAATGAGCGCCGACCCCGACGCCAGTCCTTATTATTTGGAAGCCGAACTCAACAGTCCGATGTGCCGATTGCGTCCAGATGAGAGCTGCGCATTTGAAACGGAATGGTTTCCCACCAGAGCGGGAGATGAATTCCACGGCGTAACTGATGCAGGAATTCTGATCAGGCCGCTGCAGGCCGTTCGCGATAAAGAAAAACTTAAACTCACAGGCTCTTTCGGGGTTTTCTTTTCGGGCCGTCTGGTCGCGCGCTTTTATGATGCGCACGGAGCATTCCTTGGGACGGTGCCGGTTGCTGATGTGAAGCCAGACGAGCCTGTGTCGCTCGCAGCAGAGGTTGTTCCTCCGGCGGGAGCGTCGCGGCTTTCACTTCACCTGCAAGATGAAAGCGGTCTTGACCGCGGTTCCCTGAACGAGGTGCAGATCAGCGGCGGAGACAATCATTGATATGAAATGTTTCTGCCCGGCGATTTTATTAATCGCCACCACGTTCTACCCCGGCCACGTCATAACGGCGCAGCAAACCGCCTCTTCCGTCAGCGCTAACGTTAATGTGGAAGCCGGAGATCTGCTGGCCCGGCCGGTTGGCGAGAACTGGGCGTCCTACAACGGCGATTACAGCGGACGCCGCTACAGCAGTTTGCACAACATCAATACCGAGAACGTCGCACGCCTGCGCGCCGCCTGGGTTTTCCATCCCGGCAACTCGCAGAACCTGGAAGTCACGCCGCTGGTTGTCCGCGGAATTATGTACGTGACGTCGTCTAATGACGTTTTTGCTCTCGATGCGAGAAACGGGCGCACCCTATGGCATTACCAACGCCCCGTGAGTTCTGGATTACTCGACGACGCGGCTGCTCACAAGAATCGCGGAGTTGCATTGTGGGGCAATTCTGTTTACGCGGAGACCGATGACGCGCACTTGCTTTGCCTGGACGCACGTTCGGGCGGTCTGAGATGGGATATTCAATACGCTGACAAGACCAAGCACTACGGCGCGACCAGCGCTCCGTTGGTGGTGAATGGTTTGATAATTGTGGGCACGTCTGGCGGCGACTCTGGAGTCCGCGGCTTCATTGCTGCGTATGACGCGGCCACGGGCAAAGCGAAATGGCGATTCTGGACGATCCCCGCGCCGGGAGAATTTGGGTCCTCGAGTTGGCCGGGAGATTCGTATTTACATGCCGGCGGCACCACATGGATGCCCGGCACTTACGATCCGGAACTCAACACTTTGTATTGGACGACCAGCAATGCATCGCCGGATTTCGTCGGAGACACCCGCCCCGGCGACGATCTTTATACAGCATGCGTGCTGGCCCTGGATCCGCAGACGGGAAAGTTGAAATGGTATTTTCAATTCACTCCCCACGATCTTTACGACTACGACGCGACGGAGACCCCGGTGCTGCTGGATGCCGAGGACAACGGCGTGGTACGTCATCTGCTTGTCCAGGCAAATCGCAACGGTTTTTTTTATGTCCTAGATCGGACGAACGGAAAGTTTTTACGCGCTACGCAATTCGTCACGAAATTAAATTGGGCCAAAGGCATCGATGCCTCCGGACGTCCCGTTCTCTCCGGGAAAATTCCGACTGCGAAGGGAGAGTACATTTGCCCGGGGATTGATGGCGCCACCAACTGGTATTCGCCTTCTTACAATCCCGATACGAAGCTTTTCTATGTGATGGCGCTAGAGAGATGCGATCAGTACTTTGCGATCCCCAGGAAGTTCCATACTGGCGAGACGTTTTACAACACTGGCACCAAACGCCCGGTCAATGAACAATCGCAAAAAATTCTGCTGGCGCTTTCTGTCGCAGACGGCAAACCGGCATGGCGCTATCCACAGGTTGGTCGGGGAAACTCGTCGGGTGGGACGCTGACGACTTCAGGCGGACTGGTTTTTTTCGCAGACAACGCTAACTCCTTCGAGGCCGTCGATGCAACCTCCGGACGCGCTCTCTGGCATTTCAACACCGGCCAAAGATTCGTAGCTTCACCTATGACCTATGCCGTCGATGGCATCCAGTACGTGGCTATCGCGGCTGAGAGTGACATTTTTGTCTTCGCGCTTCAACATTGATCGAAAGTTTTGTCTTATCCAGAGAAGACCAAACATGAATCGTTCACAGATTTTCCGCTACTTACTTGTTACCGCCTTGACCATAGCTACCGGCGTCGCGAGTTTTTCGCAAAAAGCCGCCCGCGCAGAATTTCAATTGCAAGCCATTTCACCGCAGTTCTGGGACTTGTTAGATCGCAATGCAAAAATGTCGATCGTCGCCACCGGTTTTAAATTCACCGAGGGACCGGTCTGGGATTCGGCGGGATTTCTTTATCTCAGCGACGAAGCCGGTAACAAAATCTACCGGCTTTATCCCGACGGAAAGAAGGAAGAAGTCATCGCAATCGGAGATCCGGATGGCAACACCTTCGACCTCCAGCATCGACTTATCGACTGTTCAAGCGTGCTGCGTGCGGTGCTCGAAATTACTCCCGATGGAAAGTACAACGTGCTTGCGGATAACGACCACGGCAAAAAACTGAATACGCCGAACGATGTCGTTCTCGGTCCCGACGGCGCTCTCTACTTCACGAATCCAAATATGGATTTCCGTCCCGGCATGAAGCAGGAGATTCCGTTTCAGGGCGTGTACCGCCTAGATGACAAGGGCAAGGTGCGATTGCTAACAAAAGATCTCACTCAACCCAACGGCCTTGCTTTTTCTCCCGACGGCAAGCGCTTTTATGTCGACGATAGCGAGCAGCGCAACATTCGCGTCTATGACGTGAGCTCCGACGGATCGATTAGCAACGGTCGCGTCTTCGGCGAAGAACCGGGCGGCAAGGACGATGGCGTTCCCGACGGAAAGAAGGAAGAAGTCATCGCAATCGGAGATCCGGATGGCAACACCTTCGACCTCCAG
>DASXIC010000097.1:0-10898 GCA_036498205.1 Chthoniobacterales bacterium
CCAACGCGGCAACAAATTTCCAGGCCTTCTCGTATTTGAACTCGCCGAGCACAGTCAAGGCGCGGCCTTCGCATTGCGGTCGGGTTCACTCATAACGCAAGGCAACCATCGGATCGACGTTCATGGCCCGGCGCGCCGGCATGTAGCTGGCGATTAAGGCGGCGCCGCTCAGCACGATCAGCACAATTGCGTAGATCGAGAGATCGTGCGCGCTCACGCCATAAAGCAGGCTCGACATTAGCCGAGTGACGGCAAGCGCTCCAATCAGCCCGGCGGCCAGCCCAACCCCGACAATCGTGAAACTCTGGCGTAATATCATTTGCAGCATGTCGCGACGTTGCGCCCCGAGCGCCATGCGAATACCAATTTCTTTTGTCCGCTGCGCCACGCTGTAGGCAATGACCCCATAAATTCCAATTGCCGCCAGCGCCATCGCCACACCAGCGAAGCAGCCCAGCAGCATCATGTTGAAACGCGGCTGCGAGAGGGTGCCAGTGATTAGCTGTTCCAGCGGCTCTAGCTGCGCGACATAAACGTCGCGATCGATTTCATGGATGAAATTGCGGACGGCGGTATCCAATCCGCCTAATCCTGCCACCGAGGTGCGTAATACCACATTCATTCGCCGGTCCGGGTCCTGTGGGAATGGAATGTAGAACTCGGGAATCGGCGCAATAGCGAGCGATTCATGCCGCGTGCTGCCGACCACACCGATGATCTCGAGCGGCAACGGTTTCTCATTTTCGACACCGTGATCCAAGAGGATGTGTTCGCCCAGCCCTTTGCCTCCCGGAAAGAAAGCGCGAACAAACGCCTCGTTGACCATAACGACGAGAGTCGATTCTTTCGTGTCTCGCGCATCAAAGTTGCGGCCGGCAAGGAGAGGGATCCGCATCACGCGGAAGTAATCCCCATAAACGGTAAGGTGTGATGCGTTGGGATGGTTGCCTTGGCCAGGATCCGGCCGACCAGCTATCCAAAATGAAGAGGCACGATCATTTCCAGTAAACGGCAACGGCATAGCGCCACCCGCGCTCTCAATTCCCGGCAAAGCACCCAATCTCGGTTGGAGTTGAGTGAAGAACTGGCGCTGCTTCAGTTCATCGGAGTATTTTGCGCGCGGCAACGAAAGATCGAGCGTCAGCACACGCGAAGGATCGAAACCAGGGTTCGTGCTGCGGAGATTTCCAAAGCTCTTAATGAGCAACCCGGCCCCCGCTAGCAATAACATCGAAAGCGCGACCTGGATAATGACAAGCAGACCTCGGAGACGGTGGGATTCCGGACCGACGCCGCCCCGATTTCCTTCCTGCAACGATTCGCTCACATTCGGACGCGAAACTTGCAGCGCGGGAAAAGTCGCAAACACCAGTGTGCTGATGACGGCCGCAACCAGCGTGAAGGCAATCACAGTTCCATTAATTTGAATTTGATCGAGCCGTGGAAGATCGCGCGGGCCGAACAGCCGAAGCACATCGATCCCCCACCAGGCAAGAAGCAAGCCGGCAGCCGCGCCAGTCAGTGCAAGCAACAATCCTTCAGCCAGTAATTGCCTTACCACCCGGATCCGGGTAGCGCCAAGAGCGGCCCGAATCGCGATTTCGCGGCGGCGAGCGGTTGCCCGAGCCAGTAGAAGGTTCGCTACGTTGGCGCATGCAATCAGCAGAACGAGAAAAACGGCCGCCAGCACGGTAATCAATGCCGGACGCACGTCACCGACGAGTTCATCATGCAACGAAATCGCGAAATAACTTCGACCAGTATTCGAATCGGGAAACTGTTTTTCAAGTCGCGCCCCGATTGCTTTCATTTCCGCACTCGCCTGGGAAATGGAAAGGCCCGGTTTTAGACGACCAACGAAGCGTAAAAAATGCGCTCCTCGGATCTTTACCTCTCGTGGGACAAGTGGATGGAGGGGCATCAAATAATCGTGCGGCGATCCTATGGGAAACCGGAATCCTGGCGGCATGACACCGACGATCGTGTAGGGGCGTAGTGAAAGCATGACGTCGCGACCAATCACCCCCGCATCTCGGTTGAAATAATTTTTCCACGCTTGATAGGTCAGCACGATCACATGCGACGCTTCGTTATCCTCCGCTCGCGTGAAACCTCTGCCTAGCATGGGCCGCACCCCAGCTACGCGGAAGATGTCTGAGGTGATCGCGACGCCTCTCAGCGGGCGGGACTCGGCGCCGGTGCCGAGAATAGTACTTGCTTCGGTGTAGCACGTAAGGCTGTCGAGGGTTTGCGACTGGTCGCGTAAATCCGCGTAATCGGGAAAGGAGCCCGTTTCACGATCCGCCTCGTGTTCGACTTTGCTCCAGACAGCGATCAGTTGCTGCGGTTTGGGAAATGGCAGGGGCCGCAAAAGGACCGTATCGATCACGCTAAAGATGGCGCTGTTGGCACCGATTCCGAGAGCAAGCGTGAGTATGGCGATGATGGCGAAGCCGGGTGTCTTTGCCAGCATTCGGAGGGCGTATTTTAGATCGGCTAGCATTGTTGTGGTCCGTTATTCATTCGCTACGTAAAGCCTGCACCGGGTCGATCGATGCAGCTCGTCGCGCGGGAAATATGCATGCGAACAACGCGGCAAGGCCGAGGATCGACATCGTTACCGCCAGCAAAAGCGGATTGTGAGCAGATGTTTGATAAAGTTGCGTGGCAATTAAACGTCCCAGCGCCAATGCCGCAGCCAATCCCACCACCAGTCCAAAGATCACCGGCCGCATTCCCTGTTTCACGACCAGTCGCAAAACATCCATGGTTTGCGCACCAAGCGCCATGCGCACGCCGATTTCCCCGGTTCGTTGCTCGACCGTGTAGGCAACTGCACCGTAAATGCCGACGGTAGCCAGAAGCAACGCCGCTCCCGCGAAGATGCCAAGCAGCCATGTCATCAGCCGCGCCTGCCCGAGCGCTTGCGCGACAATTTTGTCCATCGACTGGGGAATGGCGATCGCCAGCCCAGCGTCGACGGTATTGAGTGCCGACTGCACCACTTTCGTTACCGCGTCCTCTCTGAGAGCGCTCCGCACTGCGATCACGGCGAAGGGAAAATTCTCCTGCGCCCAAGGTCGGTAGATTTCCACTTCGTCCGGTACCGCTATGCGCCGCGTCCGCACGTCGCCCGCGACACCAACGATCTCCACCGGCGTACTCGCACTTGAGACCAGAAGCGTTTTGCCGATCGGATCCTCATTGCCAAAGACTTTCCGCGCGCCGGCCTGACTGATCAACATCACGTTCGGATGATCGGCCACATCGTGCTGATCGAAATCGCGTCCAGCCAAGATGGGAATGCCGAAGGTCTTGAAATAATCCGGAGCAATATCGTGGCCTGCAGCCGCGGCACGCTTATCCACCGGCAAAATTTCTCCGTCTGGACGCGTGTAAAGCATGTTACTAGCGGCGGCAGCGATCAACGGGATGTCGCCGCTGATCGTGGCGCTTTGGAGCGAGGGAATCCGCTGCAATGCGGCCAGCGTCTTTTCCACGAAACGCTGGCGCGTGGCCGAATCGGGATATGCCGCTTGCGGCAACGTCACCAGACCGGTCCATATATTTTCGGGGTGGAACCCAATGCTCTGCCGGCTCAACTTCACGAAGCTGGAAATAAGCAAGGCCGCGCCTGCCAGCAGTGTGACTGAGAGCGCGACTTGCGTGCCGACCAAAAGTTTGCGGAAGCCTTGTTGCCGCACGCTACCGCTCGTTCCGCGACCCCCTTCTTTCAATCCTTCGACCAGATCGGCTCGCGAACTTTGCACTGCGGGATAAATTCCCATGGCCAGTCCGGATAAAATCGAGAGCGCAATGGTGAACCCGAGGACGGGAAAGGAAAGGTTGACGCCGGTCTCCGGATCGAACGGAAGAAAATTCGCCGCCATTTGTGGGATGAGCGGGACCAGTTGCCAGGCCAGAGTGGCGCCGACTACGGCTGCGAGCAGGCTGACCAGCAAACTTTCGAAAATAAAAAGTCGCAAGACGCTGGTGCGCGACGCGCCCAAGGCCATGCGCAAAGCGATCTCGCGCCGCCGGCCGGTGAAGCGCACCAGCAATAGATTGGCGACATTGCTGCACGCGATCAGCAGCACGAACGCTACGGCCGCCAGCAAAGTGGCGAAGGCCGTCCTCAAATTTCCCGTCACATCTTCAGGCAAGGTCTTGAGGGTCATGACCGATGAGCTGTCGATCTTGCCGGGATATTGCGCTCGATAGCTTTGCTCAAGAGGCGGTAAGGCAGCTCGCGCCTGTTCTATCGTCATTCCCGGTTTCAAGCGCGCGATCACGCGCAGGAAACCACTTCCGCGCATTATTCGTTCATAGGACAATCCGGGAACCACGAACGGTTTCGTCGTCCAGACTTCGGCATTCGGTCCGACCCAGGAAAATGGCAGGTTCGGCAATACGCCCACGATGGTGTGGGGGACGCCATCGAGCATGATGCTGCGACCAATTACATTGGCGTCACCCCCCATGCGTTTCCGCCAGAAATTCTCGGTCACCATCGCCACATCGGCGGTCTCTTCTTCCTGTGGTAGAAAGTTGCGGCCACGAATCGGACGTACTCCGAGGATATCGAAATAGTTCGATGTCACTTTGCCGCCAAAAAGTTGAACGGGATCTCCCAGTCCCGTCAGGGTAAATGGAAGAGCATTTTCGCCGCCGAAACTGTCGAAAATCGCCTGACCATCCCTGAAATGCTGAAACCGCGGTACCGATACCGCTAGTTCAAGTAGATTGCGCTCCCGGGCATTCGAATACATATGCACCACTCGTCCCGGTTCCTTGAAGGGCAGGCCGCGCAAAAACAGGTCATTGATCAAACTGAAGATGGCGGTGTTCAACCCGATCCCCAGCGCAAGCGTGAGCAACGCAAGCAGGGTAAATCCGGGGGCCTTGAGCAATTGTCGAAAAGCGAACCGAATATCGTTCATCTGAATATCAGCTTGCCTTGCTTCAGGTCCAAGGGAATCCGCACCACAATTTCATGTCTGCCACCATGATTATTGTTAGCTTTCACGAAGGGCGGCAATCGGGTTTTTTCGTGTTGCTCGGGAAGCAGGCAGCCAGCAGGCCAGGAGCGCAATCAGTGCAAGCAAAATGGCTACTCCGCCGAGTGTCGGGAGATCGAACGGGCGTATTCCATAAAGCAGCGTCTCCAGCAGACGGGTCAACGCGAGCGCAGCCAGTATCCCCAGTATCACACCGACGGCGGTAAGGCGCATTCCTCCACCGACAATGAGCCGCATCACATCGAGACGCTGCGCGCCAAGCGCCATGCGGATGCCAATCTCCTGTCGGCGTTGCGCGACCGAGTATGCCATTACTCCGTAAATGCCAATGGCAGTAAGCAGCAACGCGACGCCGGCAAAAATCGACAACAGAAGTGCGTTGAAACGTGGTCGCGCCAGTGCGCGCGAAATATAATCGTCGTAAAGGCGCACCGAGCGGAGCGGCACAGTTGCATCCACGCGGGCCAGTTCGGCGCGCATGGCGGACGTGAGCAGGGACGGCGCAGAGGTGTTGGTGCGAACAAGAATGGATGCGTAGGGCATGGGCAATTGTGAAAGCGGGACGTACATCTCCGGAGTTGCCTCCTGCCGCAGCGATCGGAATTTGACGTTGCCGACGATCCCAATGATCTCGCGCATCGGACCTTTTTCCTCTGGCCCCGAGCTCATGCCTGGCCGGATACGTTTGCCTATCGAATTTTCACCAGGGAAAAACTTGTCCGCAAAACTTTGGTTAATAATGACGACGGGCTTGGAATCAGTGCGATCCGTTTCATCGAATACCCGTCCGCGGATGAGTGGCAGGCCCTGGGTCTCAAAATACTCTGTGCTGACCACACGCACGGCCGCATTGGCCTGCTGACCTTCCGGTTTAGGCCGCTCTTCCATATCGAAGGAGGTCGTCATATCCGAACCGCTCAGGGGCAGAGGAAGAATTGTCGAGGCCGAGCGGACGTCGGGTAGCGCTCGTAACCGCGGCAATAGCTGATCGAAAAATTGCCGGATATTTTCCGATTTCGGATATGTTGAATCCGGCAATGCTACGAATCCGGTGAGCAGCCGGTCGACCTGCATACCTGGATTCACGTTGGCCAGCCTCTGGAAGCTCTGCAAAAGCAATCCCGCTCCCGTCAATAGGACGAGCGCAAGCGCCACCTCACCGCTAACCAGGGCGCCGCGCAGTCGGTGGCGCGATGCGCTGACAATGGAACGGCCGCTTTCGTTCAGCGAGCTGCGCAGGTCCTGTCGTGACGCCTGCAAGGCAGGGGCGAGTCCAAAAAGAACTCCGGTCGCAACCGAGACCGCGAAAGTAAAAGCCAGGACTGCGCTATCGAGCCTGATCTCAGCGATCCGCGGAATGCTTTGCGGAATCAAAGTCACCAGCACATCGGTGCCCCATGCGGCCAGAATCAAACCGAGCACCGCGCCTATGGTCGAGAGGAGCACGCTTTCGACCAGGAGCTGGCGAACAACCCGCGCTCGACTCGCCCCCAGAGCGGAGCGCACCGCGATTTCCTTCGCACGCACCGTAGCTCGAGCCAGCAACAGATTGGCGACGTTGGCGCACGCAATTAGCAGCACACAACCGACAGCGGCAAAGAGGACGTAAAGCGCTCCCGACACATCTCCGATCAGTTCGCGACGCAACGGCAACGCCGATGCGGTGAAATCGGTGTTGCTGTCGGGATACTGTTTTTCGAGAGCAGCGGCAATTGTCTGAAGCTCGGCAACTGCCTGTTCAGTGGTGACCCCCGGTTTCATTCGACCGGTCGCCTGATACATGTGATTGCCGCGCTGCTCGTTTTGGGGTTTTCCGCCGTCATTCGTAGCAGAATCGGCGGCGACCGTGACATAGGCGTCGACCGGATCGGTGTCTATTGGAAAGGAAAATCCCTTCGGCATCACTCCCGCGATAGTGTGCGGTTGACCATTCAAGACGATCGTCTTGCCAATTGCCGATGGATCACCTTTCAGTTGGCGTGTCCAAAAGGCATGGCCAAGCACCACAGTCAAACCCTCCGCACCGCCTCCGGCAGCTTCCTCGGCGCGGACGAACCCGCGACCAAGCATTGGTTTAATGCCGACGACGTCGAAAAATTCAGCCGACACTTGTTGGCCGTGCAGGGCCTGCGTTTCACCCATTCCGGTTAGAGCGAGGTTTCTGCTGCGATGCGCGGCCAAAGCCTGAAAGCTCTGTGCTTGGGCACGGAAATCGCGAAAGTCTGGGAAACTAATCGATTTTAAGTCGGTCGAGCGGTCACGCTTATCGTGCGAACCAATTGCGACGAGCTGTTCAGGCTTAGGAAATGGGAGCGGCTTGAGCACGACAGCATTGACGACACTGAAGATCGCGGTGTTCGCACCAATACCAATGGCAAGTGTCAACACCGCTGTTGCGGCAAAGCCTGGCGCTTTCGCCAGCATACGAAGCGCAAATTTCAGATCAGCAATCACGAGAAGCTATTCGGCGCGAAGCGCTATAACCGGATCAATTCTGCCCGCGCGCCGAGCCGGCAGCCAGCAAGCGAGGGCGACAGTCGCGGAGAGGACGATGGCGCCACCGAGCCAGGCGATCAGGTTCGGGGACGGCATATCGGCCCATTGGGTTCGCACCAGATGAACGATTGCCCAAGTCGCCACGGCGCCGGTGGCCAAACCGATCCCGAGAAGGGTCGCACCTTGTCGCGCAATCAGTTCGATCAATTGCCGCGCGGTTGCACCAAGGGCGCTTCGAATTCCAAGCTCGCGTTGCCGGCGTGCGACCTGCAGGGAAAGCAATCCATAGAGTCCGACGGCAGCGACAGCTAATCCAATTACACCGAATGATGAAAGAAGCACGAAGATGAAGCGCTCCGTCGTGCGAGATTGCGCGGCGGCTTCGTGGAGGGAGATGGAATTATAGAGGGCGAGGCGCGAATCAGCACGCGAGAGGGCGGCGCGGATGGCCGATTCGGAAACGGTCGCGTTCTTGGTGTGCAGGACGAACGTAATGTCGTCGAGTGGAGCAGTCGCCCGAGCCAGCATTTGTGCCATTGGCCGCGCGATCATGCCAAGCACTTCGCCATCGCGCGGATCAGCGATCGCTTTCATGTCGCCGACCACCCCGACAATCGTAAACCACGGACGGTTCCCATCGAGTCTTCCCCAGCGAATTCGTTTCCCCAGCGGCGACTCATTCGGCCAAAATCGGCGGGCGATACTGTGGCTGATAATGCAAATGAGCGGGGCATCAGGGCCGTCGCTCTCGAGAAAATCGCGACCCTCCAGCAATGGGTGACCCATGCTTTGGAAATATCCCGGAACGGAAACACGCGAATAAGCGGTGTAAAATCCGCGCGGTTCGGGCGCGGGCGAACCTTCGGCATTGAACAACATCAGAGTCCACGACGCATCCATCGGCGATGGCGAAACGACCGTTGCCGATTCGACGCCAGGCAACGCACGCAGCTGTGTCAGCGAAGCCTGGAGAGCATTTTGCTTGGCGACAGCACTCGGAAAAAAGCGGTCTGGAACTGTAACGTTAAAGGCCAGGCGATCCCTCGTTTCAAAGCCCCACGGCTCTTCAGCGAGCTTGAGGAAATATTGAGTGGCGGTGACGCTCGCCGTGAGCACGGCCGCAGCGATGGCAAGCTCAACGATAACAAACGACCCGAGTAATCGACGTGTGCCGCGCTCCAGTGTCGCGCCGCGGGCTGTGATGTTGATGGCGCCGCGCAAGTCAGTCCGCCCCGCGCGGACGGCCGGAAGAAAACCAAAACCCAGACCAACGACCGCCATCATGCCGGCCGCAACAGCGAAGACCGGAAGATCGAGACGTGCGGCGTAATCGAATTCGCGCATCGCGCTCCCGGTCGCATCCGCGCCTTCCGGGCTAAAGGCGAACAGCAGCGGCGTCGTCCAGGATGCGAGGAGCAAACCCAGAGCGGTTCCAATTGCCGAAAGCAGAAAGGCTTCAACGAGCTGCTGCCTGATGAGTCGCCGACGGCCTGCGCCAAGCGCAGCCCGCAATGCAAACTCGCCCTCCCGTTCAATCACCCGCGCAAACAGCAGACCGGCAAAATTGGCCGCCGCAATCAGTAGCGCAGAGACGGCTGCGACAACGATGACCAAAATCTTTGGCCGCAAATCCATAACAAAGCTTTCGCGCAAGGCCGGGATGTAGGCGGCACGCGCGTTCGCCGGATTCGGGTCATCGCGATTAATCGCCGTACACATCCGGCGCACCGCCTCCTCGGCTTTGGCAGAAGTTATTCCCGGCCGAAGTCGAGCAACTCCATATAGATAATGATTGTTAATTGTCGCCGGATTATCAGGTTCGAGGACGAGCGGCAGCCAGGCCCTGGCACGATAGGGATGCCGAAACGATTTCGGCATTACTCCAATCACTGTCCGCGGAATCCCGTCGAGAATGACCGTGCTACCGAGGACATTTGAGCGCGCATGCAAGATGTTGCGCCAGAAGTCATCGCTGAGGACTGCGACCGGCGCTGCGCCCGCGCGACCGTCTTCCGCCGTAAAGCTTCGGCCCTGCGCTGGCGCCAAACCGAGAACCGAAAAGAAATTGGAAGTGACTTGGGCTGCTGGAAGCGTCTGCGCAGGCGACCCGTCGTCCAAGCCAACCGTAACCGCTAATCCGGTGGCCCCGGCAACATCTTCGAAAATATCGTTACCGAACTGGCGGAAGCGCACGACGGTCCGGTCGGTCAGATTAAGCGAAGTGGCGCGTGCGCCAGTTTCATCCGGAGCTTCGAAAATCCGAACCAATCGTTCCGGATGCGAAAATGGCAGCGGACGCAAAAGCACATTCTCAACGACCGAAAAAATTGCCGCGTTGGCGCCAATGCCGAGGGCAAGAGTGAGGATCGCGACCAGGCTAAAGGTCGGAGCCTTGAAAAGAATCCGAGTTGCGAATTTTAGGTCAGCAATCATTCATCGTTGGCAATCGTCTTAGCGCTCGGCCGTTTCCGACGAACTGGATTTAATTGTGATGCTGCCGGCAGAAGTGCGGAGCACGACCGCTTTTCCGCCACCATTCAGTTGCCCGCGCAGGTGCTCGTGATCGGCGCTGACAAGAACCACCGGCAAAGTGGCCGTGATCCTGCCCGCGCTTGTTTGAGCGTTAATGTCGACCGCAGCAGTCGCTGGCAACGCCAGATCGATACTGCCGGCCGAACTCTCCAAATTTACTTCACTCACCGCGGGCCCAGGAACGGACGCAGTGATAGAACCTCCAGAAGTCCTGCCAGTTAATTTGCCGTCGACTTGTTTGAGGCTGAGTTCCCCTCCGCTTGTCCTGACATCGGTGTCGCCAGAAAAATTGCGGACGTAAATTCCGCCTCCGGAGGTGCGCGCATGCAGACTGCCTCTGCCATCAGTCGCTGTGATGTCACCACCGCTCGTTTCGATCTCCACCGGACCATTGCAGCCATCGAGCAGAATCGACCCGCCGCTGGTCTTTCCCTCAATTGTTCCTTCCACATGCACGAACTTGAGTTTGCCTCCGCTGGTGTGCGACTTAACGCTGCCGGCAAGTTCGCTGGTGATGATGCTTCCGCCGGCCGTTTGCAAATCGACGTTGAAACTTTTTGGAACGGAAATGGTGTATTGCCCATCCGTCCGCGAATGCCGGAAGCTCCAGAAGCTTTCACGTCTTGAAGAATGCGCGCGCACGGTGATGCTGTTTCCTTCTTTGACGATCGAGAGCGGGGCGGCCGCGAGATACTCTTTCTCTTTTGCCTCATCACCAAAATCGACCTTGCGATGCGCTTCCACGGCCACTTTTCCATCCGCGCCAGCGGTTACCTCAATCGCTCCGAAATCGACATCGACAATCAGCGTTCCACCGACTGCGGCATCGATCTGTTGATTGATATTTTCCTC
>DASXIC010000098.1:0-3688 GCA_036498205.1 Chthoniobacterales bacterium
GTCTCGACCTGATTTAACTCCTCGCCCTGTACCACAACTTCAGTGGCAAGTTGTCCAACGGTCAGTGTGGCGTCGACCCGCGCCTCCTGAGCGACACGCAGCGCGACTCCTTTAGCTTTAAACGTCTTGAATCCTGTGGCCGTGACGGTTATGTCGTAAGTATCGCCGGGAAGACCGGCAGCAAGGTAATCGCCGTCGGAGTTGGTCGTGAGAGTACGGTCATTGCCTCCCGCGCGGCTGGTGATCGTAACGGTAGCTCCGGGAACAACCGCTCCGCTGCTATCGTGAACCGTGCCGGTGATGGCTCCAGTGTCTTGCGCTGAAACCGCGATCGGGGCTATTGCTACCGTCAAAAACAAGATTGACCGCAGGAGACCACGTTTCATAGCTTGTATTCCCCTTCGCCTGGCGTATTAAATCGTATGAATAGTGCTTTTATTGGCCATCTTCTGTCAAGAACAAAACGCGGCAGGCGTCGTGCCAAAGCGAGTACAAAGTATCCGAAATCTGGATGCCGATCGGTCGCTAGTCTTAAACTAGCTTCCGCGTCGACTCCCGCACGACAAGCTCCGGCGCTAGCTTGCGGTGGTGGGCGGTTACTTCCCGCTTTTCCAATACTGACTTAATACCCTCAAGAACAATACCCACAGCATCGGCGCCCATTGCTTCCATTGGTTGCCGTACCGTGGTCAGCGCCGGTGTGCCGAGCGCCGCCGCGGCCACATCGTCGAATCCGGTCACGGAACATTGATCTGGCACGCGCAGGCCCGCATTACCCAGGGCGCGGATAGCACCAAACGCCGTCATGTCGTCGAAGGCCAGTAGCGCGGTGAAAGCACGGTTTTGCTTAATCAGAGTCTCCGTAAGCTTTTGCCCAGCCTCAAAACTCGATAACGGGTCTCGCGAATCCGGCAAGTCGACAATCAGCCGCGGATCGAGTTCCAGAAAGCACGCTTTCGCGCAATTGCGAATCCCGCGCCAACGTGGCGCACTATCCGCCAGCGTCTTCGGACCGCGAATGAATGCAATCTTCCGATGACCCAGGGCGTGCAGATGCTGCAGCGCAAGGTATCCGCCGAGTTCATTGTCGACGATTACCGAACTCATCGCGTCCCCTTTCAGTTCGCAATCGATGAGAGCGGTCGGAATCCTGCTCTTTTCCAGATCGGCCAGCAGATTGATATCGAGAAAAAGCCAGTTGGCGAGTACGACCAGGCCTTCCACCCGGCGGTCGAGCAGCATTTCGAGATAACGCTCGAAGCGGCTGCGCTCGTTGTGTACATCGGTGAGAATGGGCAGGTACGAAGCCTGATACAGCGTGTTTTCAATGCCACGCAATACCAGGGTGCAATAAGGGTCGGTCATGTCAAAAACCATGACGCCCACCGTGTGGCTGCGCTTGCTGCGCAGGGATCGGGCAAATTCGTTGGGACGATATCCCAGCTTTTCCGCGGCTCGCTCAATGCGCTTTTTCGTGACCGGCGGAATGTAGCGTGCCAGCGGCGCGTTGTTCAGAACAATCGAAACCGTGGTGGAAGAAAATCCGCTTTCTTTCGCGACATCGCGAATCGTAATCATCGAACCGTTGCCTTTGGCGCGCCGCACTGCGAAAATCCTCTGACCACTTATACCTCACGCTTGCTTCCACGCAGAGGTTGGCGGACACTACAGCAGAGAGTGAGACGAGTGTCAAGCAGACATATGCGATCAGTGCTCGTGGTTTGTGTGTTGATCGCGGGCGTGAAAGCCCGAATATTCTCGCAAAGTTCCTCCGCCACAGCGGCGGCCAAAACAGCACCGAGCGCGCCGGCGGCCACATCCCCAAGCCAACAAAATCCCGCTCAACTTTTTCAGGCGGGGCAGGATGCCCTGCAACAAGGTCGCCTGAATGAGGCAGAGAACGACTTTCGTCGGTTGATCTCCATCGATCCGCAATTGGGTGGGGCTTATGCAAATCTCGGCGTCGTGTACATGCGCCGCAAACAGTGGCAAAAAGCTCTCCAGATGCTTAATAAGGCCGAGCAGCTAATGCCTGAGGTCGCCGGCATCCGGCTGAACATCGGCCTCGCCTATTACCGGCAAAACGAATTCCTGAAAGCGATTCCGCCGTTCGAATCGGTGGTGCACGAGCAGCCCACCGCCGCGCAACCCCGCCATCTGCTGGGGCTCTGCTACTTTTTCGCGGAGCGCTGGTCCGACGCCGCCCATATGCTGGAACCCCTCTGGGATCAGGAATCCCGCACGTTAAGCTATTTGTACGTGGTTGCAATCGCCGCGCACCGGGCTGGGTTGAAAGACCTCGATGACCGCGCCACAGCGCAGCTCATCAAGGTGGGGGATGGCTCACCTGAGTACCATCTTTTCATGGGGAAAGCGCATCTCAATCTCGAACAATACGACATGGCCCTGGCCGATTTTCAGGCCGCGGCGGAGGCCAATCCGAAACTGACTTTCGTTCACTTCAACCTGGGCCTCGCGTATTTGAAGAAACAAGACTACGAACGAGCCCGCGATGAATTCTTAAAAGATGCTGCCGTGGAACCTGATCTGGCATTCAATTACGACGAACTCGGAGATGTTTATTCCCTCATGCAACAGGACAGCAACGCCGAAAAGAGTTATCGGGAAGCCGTCCGGCGCGATCCTCGCATGGTGAGTTCCTACCTCGGCCTTGCCAAAGCCTGCCAGCGTGAAAATAAATATTCCGAAGCGTTGACCGCCATCGATTCCGCCGAGAAGCTTGATCCGCGCCGCACCGACATCCACTACGTTCGAGGACAAATTCTTATCCATCTGGGGCGCAAAGAAGAAGGCCGGAAGGAATTGGAAGCCTCCGTGCGCATCGACAATGAACGCCGCGCCGAGCGCCAGCAACAGGTTGAAAGCGGCGCGGTGCCTGCGCCCGAACTTTTGCAGGATCAACCATGACACATTCCGCCTTCACAAGTTACCGCGCTATACGAGACAATTCGCAATCTCGGCATAAGAGGAGCAAGCCATGAACCGCCCCCTGAAAATCGTAGGAATCGTTGTTGCCGTCTTGATCGTCATCGTCATCGCAATTCCCTTTTTCATTGACGCCAACGCCTTCCGTCCGCGTTTGGAGTCGGAGCTTACCGCCGCGCTGGGTCGGCCAGCCACGGTTGGTAACCTTTCGCTCTCGCTTTTGTCTGGCGGCGTCACCGCCGACAACATCTCGATTGCCGACGATCCCGCGTTCAGCAAGAGTCCTTTTGTCCAGGCTAAATCGTTGAAAGTCGGCGTGGAACTCATGCCGCTGATATTTTCCAAGACCTTCAACGTCACTGAACTGACTCTCAATCAACCGGAGATCGCCCTGGTCCACTCCCAAGAGGGAGACAAGTGGAACTTTTCCAGCCTCGGCAATAGCAGCGCCACGCCATCAACAGGGCAGGCGGCGGCTCCCGCGCCTTCATCCAACCAAACCTCCGCTCCTGCTACCGGATCAAACGCGAGCACGACAAATTTTTCAGTCGGCAAACTCAACGTGACTGACGGGCGGATTACCGTGAGCCGTGCTGGTTCGGGACAACAACCGCGCGTCTACGACAAAGTAGAGATTACGGTCAAGGATTTCTCTCTCGCTAATTCGTTCCCATTCCAAATGTCGGCTAACCTGCCCGCCGGAGGCACCTTAAAACTCGATGGCAAGGCTGGACCGATCGAT
>DASXIC010000099.1:0-25749 GCA_036498205.1 Chthoniobacterales bacterium
CCCTCAGCCCCTCACGGTAGCGAAGCGCGTGCTTGCGCCTTAGCTCGTTGCCTTGTTCCAGATGCCGCAATTTAATAGTAAGGCATGCTCCCTGTATTGCGTCCATTCGGCAATTCCAGCCCACCATCGCATGCTGATACTTTCGCACCTGCCCATGATCGCGGAGGACTCGAATTTTATCTCGAAGCTCGGCGTTGTTCGTCACGACCGCACCTGCTTCGCCCAATGCACCGAGATTCTTTCCTGGATAAAAACTGAAACAACCCACATCTCCAATCGAGCCGGCTCTGCGCCCTTTGTAGTCGGCCCCGTGCGCCTGGGCCGCATCCTCAACAACAAATAATCCGTGCTGACGAGCAAATTTGAGAATTGGATCCATGTCCGCTGGCTGACCAAACAAATGGACAGGAACAATTGCCTTCGTCCGGGATGTCAGCGCATCACTCAAAGCACCTGGATCCATCGTATACGTCCGCTCGTCTACATCGACGAAAACAGGCGTGGCACCGCAATAAGTGATTGCTTCCGCCGTGGCCATAAACGTTGTCGGAACGGTGATTACTTCGTCACCGGAGCCGACGCCGCAGGCCATGAGCGCCAGCCAGACAGCTTCTGTTCCGCTACCGAGGCCGACCGCGTGTTCACAACTACAAAACTTGGCGAAGGCTTCTTCGAATCGCACCACTGCGGGTCCGCCGGCGAAAATTCCGCTATCGATCACGTCACGAATGGCGTGATCGAATTCGTCGCGCAACGGCGCATGGTGCGACTTAAGATCGAGAAAAGGTACTTTCATTGAAATGCATTACTGGCTTCTTAAGGATGCGCGCCGGGTTTCCAGCGACGGTGGTGTTGGCCGGAACATTGGCGGTCACTACCGCTCCGGCGCCGACGATGGCGTTTTCTCCGATGGTGATGCCTCCTAGCAATGTGACGCCGGAACCGATGGAAGCCCCGCGTTTAACAAGAGTCTCCTGACAGCTCCAATCCGCTTCACTTTGCGGGCGACCGTCTCCGTTGGTTGCACGGGGATAGCGATCGTTAATAAAGGTCACGCCGTGGCCGACGAAAACATCGTCCTCGATTGTCACGCCCTCACAAACAAAAGTATGACTTGAGATTTTGCAGCGCGCCCCGATCCGGGCGTTCTTCTGAACCTCAACAAAGGAACCAATCCTGGTTTCGTCGCCAATCTCACAGCCGTAGAGATTAACAAAACCAAGGATACGGACATCGCGTCCCAACTTCACGTCTGGCGCGATGAGTTGGTGAGCCGGACGAGCGTCGCTCATACGGCGACCGGTCCTACCTTGACTGCGCTCCGAGCCGGAGCTGGTTTGGGAAGAGGTTCTTGCTCGCGTCTGCGCGTAAAATTGACCGGCGCGCCGTTCGCCTTGAGCGACGCCGACGCAGCCTCGAGAATGGTGACCAGCTCGAGGCCGGCCCGCCCGCTAGTTTGGGGTTCCATTCCCTTCTCGATGCAATCGATAAAATGCTGACACTCCACCTTGAGCGGTTCCTCCTGCTGAATATGGGGGATGTAGCTGTCGCCGTAATGATACGAGTAGTGAAACTCGGCAAACGTATCGTAATGGGGCGGTCGATCGACACGCACATCGTAAATTCGAATCTTTTCCAGCGGCTGGAGATCGTCGTAAACAATCATGCGGCGAGTGCCGACTATGGTCATCTCGCGCACCTTGCGCGGCTCCAGCCAGCTGCTCTGAATAGTGGCGAAACGTTTGTTCCGGAACGAGAGCGAAAGATTCGTTACATCCTCGATACCTGACGTGACGTGAGCATTTCCCTGGCAATTCACCGTCAGCGGAAGCTCATCCAGAATGTAGAGGATGATCGATATGTCGTGAGGCGCGAGATCCCACACCACATTAATGTCCTTCTGGAACAGCCCGAGGTTGAGCCGCCGGGCGTTGATGTAGCGGATGTCCCCGATGTCGCCCGCTCGAATAATGTCGCAAATCTTTTTGACCGGCGACGAATACAGGAAGGTATGCCCACTCATCAGAACGACACCCTTCTCGTCGGCAATCTCGATCAGCTCCTCACACTCAGCCGAAGACGCAGCGAGGGGCTTTTCCACAATAACATGTTTGCCGGCAGAGAGGGCGGCCTTGGCCAGGGTGTAGTGGTAAGCCACGGGCGTAGCTATCGCGAGCGCATCCATTTCCGGATCATTGATCAGTTTTGATGCGTCGGTATGCGCTTCGACATCGGAGTAAAGCGTGCAGAGATGCCGGAGCCGATTCTCGTTCACGTCACAAATCGCCTTTAAGCGGCAGGTGGTGAGCGACTTGAAATTGCGCACGAGGTTCGGCCCCCAGTAACCGCAACCGATTACCCCTACGTTAATGGGTGATGACATTTGGCGGTCTAGGTTTGGACGGAACGTGGGCTGGAGGTAGGCACGCGCGGAGACCGCTGCAAAGCATCGCGGACCTGAGTCGCGATCGCTGGCAAAGTTCTCGCTATAATTTTCAGGTCCAGTGATAAGGAAATGTTTCGCGAGTAGAAGATGTCCATGTCAATCATTTCGCGAAAAGTTGTCCGGTTCTTGCCGTTTACCTGCCACCAGCCAGTTACCCCAGGAAAGGCATTCACCCGCTCACGATGTGGCGGTGAGAATCGCTCGAACTCGCGCACAGTGCAGGGCCGCGGGCCGACCAGGCTCATTTCGCCTGACAGCACATTGAAAATTTGCGGAAGCTCATCGAGGCCCGTTGCCCGTAAAATTTTGCCGCCGACAATGAGGCGAGGATCCCCATGGGTATCCAGCTTGATCATCGGGCAATCGGCAACCATCAAATGTTCGAGATACCGCTCGTGGGTTGTCGTATCCGCATTGACCTTCATCGTGCGAAACTTCACGATCATAAAGCGCCGCCCGCGGAAGCCGATCCGAGGCTGGCGATAAAATACCGGACCCGGTGAGGTGATGCCGACCCAGACTGCGAGGAGTGTCATGACCGGCAACCAGAGCGGCGCAGTCAGGAAGATTAACGCGAGGTCGAGGGTGCGTTTCCAGACCGGCAAATCAGTGCAAAGCGCTGCCGGAAGCTCCACGCTTTCTGGGGAGCTTTTGCCGTTTAGAGATCCACGACCATCGAGGCTCGCGGGATCGAAACCAAACTCTCCAGCGGAGCCATTTAGACCGGGGGCGGCGCGCTGGGAGCGAGCCACTTCAGCGACTACGTCCTGGAGAAAACGAGCGACCTCGCCTTCTCCTTTATTGTCAGCTGTTATGGAATGAAAGCCTTCGCGAGAACCGGTGACCGATTTCTCAGCTTCAGCTGATCCGTTCATCATCATGTTTTCCCTTCTTCTTCCCTGAATGGTGCTGCGGATCCTGGGCGTGCTGCCGCCCGTGGTTGCTTGGCTTGTTTTGGGCCAGAACCTCATCGATCACCTTTCGTAGTCTTTATGTGTAGTTCACGCGGACTCCCTATAATTTCCACGCTTACTAGAGCTATCAATTTCCTGTAATTTCGTCAATGTTTTTCCGCGTGCCCCCGGGACGCGCCGCTCCTGTTTCCCTTCCACTGACGCAGTTACCCCGGCCAAGTCATGTAAATTTTAGGTCACGGAAAGTTTCAGCAGCACGCCCCCGTACTGCGACGAAATGCCAGCAATAAAATTCATATTAAATGAGTCGATCATTGCAGCGAGAGTGATGCGTTTCTCCGGCCTGAGAACCAGTCGCGGCCTACGCCCCTCGAAAGAACCCGGTCCCCAAAGGGATAGCCGCCACGGAAAATGCGCCAGCAAAAGGCGACGTAGGTGCTGAGCGCTCGCTCCAAAATCCAGAGTGGCGCGAACCAGCAGGTCGATCCCGGGAAGACCGTAACGCCCTTACCTCTAAGCCGGCCCGCGGCCGCGACCGCGATCGAGCCAATGATTAGAGGTGTGCACCCAAAAATCAGGAACCGGAATTTGCCAACCACCGCCAAAAAGACTGCCAATGGAACTATGCTGGCGAAAAAAATGGTTTTTCCGCGCAACGCAAAATCTTCGTAAGCCTGCCGAGGGCGCTGCTCAATCCACTTCTCAAAAGAGGGTGCGTTTTTTTCAACAAAAAGATTAATCTGGTAATCAATGGTCAGTCCGCAGCGGGCGAAGTGCCGAATCATCTCCTCGTTGTCGAAAAGGACGTCGCCATCATAGTCACCGACGCGTAGTACCGCCGAGCGCCGAAACGCACAGGTTCCGGGATAATCCCCGGCTCGGAGAGTCGCACGATTGATTAACATCCGTGCCGTTTCGATTCGTGCCCACCACGGCAACGGCATAATAAAATTTTGGGGCCGGATGACGTGGAATTTTTCCAATCGCTGGCAAACAAGTGCGATCTGCTCCGCTCGGTAACGGATGTCGTCGTCCGCGACGATGATGTTGTCAAAAGAAGCCATTCCGATCCCGGTTCGAATGCCATTCACTTTGCCGTTTGAACAAGCGAAGCGACTATCCACCGGCGCGTGCCGACAGTTCGCGGACCAGGCCCTGTGATGAGCATCAAAGGTAGCCCCCGGGGATCCGTCAACAACGAGAATTTCGCATCCGGCTTCGGCCAGGGTTTGGAAATAGCCTGCGAGAATTTCTGCTTCGCTAACGGAAAATGTCTCACGACGTATCGGGAGCAAATACGTGCAATTCCCTGCAGGCCCTGACACATCAACAAAACGCAGAGCTGGTTTGGCGTGGTCGTGCGAAAATATTACATTTCCCCACTTTGCAGCCGATTGGGGGTTGGCCCGCGTAAGAAGAGTTAGTTGGATGGACGGGACCAGGGACAAACAACTGAAGAACACCGCGCTCGCGCGAAAGTTCCGCGCTCTTATTAAGGGATCGGCTTATCCATGTTTGGGCGCTAAAGCGGCGCTTAACGCTAGCGCTTATGAATTGCACTGCTACGCAGAACTGGCCGACAGCGCAACGAGCGCTTGTCTCGCTTCGGACCTCTATGCGTTTGTTGCCGCACGTCCCTGGCAGAGGAGCGATTTCGCTACGTTCATCGCTCTCTTTCGCGAGCCTGTCGGTATCCCCGAGGTCGAATTCGAGAAACGTCTCTGGCAAACTCTCCAGCAGTTGAACCGAATCGATGCCGCCAGATTTGAATGGGATCCGACCGTTCATCCGGATCCTGGGAACGCCAGCTTTGCCTTTAGTTTCGCTGGTCGCGCCTTTTACGTTGTTGGAATGCACGGTAACAGTTCCCGCCAGGCCCGAAAATTTTCCGTTCCCACCCTTATTTTCAACGCGCACGAGCAGTTCCGTAGGCTGCGAGTTACCGGAAAATGGGAAACCATGAAAGCGACCATTCGCCAACGCGACGCCAATCTGCAGGGAGAGCGCAATCCGATGTTGGATGATTTCGGAGAACGATCGGAAGCTCGTCAGTATTCCGGTCGTGCCGTGGAAGAGAACTGGACCCCGGCCTTCCGGGCCATCCAGCTTGAACGACCCCGGCGTTGTCCCTTTGCTCGTTAGCAAGATGCAAGAGCGGCTCGAACCGCGGACCGGCACGGCATTTCAACTGCGCAGAAGCGAGCTTCTGATCGTGACCGATGTCGAAGGCGAACAGGTGGCAGACCTCACCAGCTTCAATGCCGAAGATCCACGCGAGTACCTCTCTTCCGGACGAAGCATTGATTACGCGAACACAATCTATCTCAGCAGTGGGGATATTCTCTATTCCAATCGCAGCCGGCCAATGTTCACCATCGTCAGCGACGATGTTGGGCGACACGATTTTCTTCTCACGCCGTGCAGTCCTGAAACGTTTCAGATTATTTACAAGACCACTGAGTATCACCCCAGCTGTCTTGAGAATCTGTCGGCACCGCTTGGTAAATTTGGTATCGAGCGGGATTCGATCGGATCAACGTTTAACATTTTCATGAACGTTGAAATCCAACCGGGCGGAGATCTCGATATACGCCCGCCTCTCTCGAGGGCTGGCGATCAAATCGTTTTTCGTGCTGAAATGGACTTGATCGTTGGGTTGACGGCCTGCTCGGCTGAGATGTCTAACAATTACCGTTTTAAACCGATCGTTTACGAAATTGCGGCCGCGGACTGAACATTTCGCACTCTTTCTATCGCGGTACTGAGCCGCGGTACGCCTCGAGTTCGTGTTGAACCGCATCGGCGAGGGCGGTGTCGCCTTGCTCGATAGCAAGCTGGCGACAACGCTCGGCCGCGCTGATTGCGTCATCCTTTCTCCCCGAAGCAGCATAAGCCGCGGCCAATGTGTGATAAATGATTGGATTTGGTTGGGAGGCCAACTGCCCAGCTTTTTCCGCCAGAGAAACTGCCCTGGCCGGATCGCGAATGGTCGGGTCGGGATTGGTTGCGAGCAACCATGCAAGATTATTGATGGCGGAGACCGATTCCGGCGCCAATTCCAAAGCCTTTTCCATTTCAGCAGCGGCGGACTTTCCCGAGGACGCTGCCGCGAGTGCATTGCCGAGAGTCAAGTGCGCCTGTGGGTCGCGCGGTTGAAGTTGGACGACACGTTCATACTCCTTGATCGCATCGGAAACCCGGCGCTCTTGTAAATAAATGCCGCCCAGGTTGAAATGCGCATTCGCGTTCTTCGGATCAATTTGCGCAGCACGGCGATAATGGGATATGGCCTCGTCGGTTTGTCCTTGTTCCAGTAGGGCATTCCCGAGATCAAGCTCAGCCGCCGAAAATTGTGGGTCGGCATCGAGCGAAGCGCGGTAGTGGGCAATTGCGTCACCTACTCTACCAAGATGTACCAAAGCCATTCCGGCGCGGTGTTGCACATCGGCATCGCGTGGTTGCAAATGGGCGGCGCTCTCATACTCGGCAAGTGCAGAATTCCAATCGCCCACTTCAACAAAGGCCTGGCCCAGATTGGCGTGGGCACTGGCGAATTCGGGTCGCAGCGCGATGGATTGGCGATATTCTTCCATCGCTGTCGAAATATCGCCGCGGCGCAAAAACAAATTGCCGAGGTTGTTGTGCAGGAGAGCGCGACTAAGAGCGTAGCGTTGCGCGGAGCGACGATCGAGGACATGTTCCGCCTCGCGATATTTTTCGAGCGCGAGATCAAGTTGCCCGCTCGATTCGTAGACGGCACCCAGATTATTGAGCGCAACGTCGCTATCTTTTGTGACAGCCAGGGCATGTGTCCAAAGAGATTCACTGTTTTGCCACCAGCGCAGTTCATTCCAACTGCGCCATGCAAGCAGCGAAATGAGGATGCTTGCCGCCGGCAGGGCGACTGAAGACATCGATATTTGCCGTAGAGCATCGGCCACTCCCCAGATGAGGGCAATGAGCAAGCCTATTTGCGGAAGATAAGTGTAGCGGTCGGCATGCGCTTGGAGACCAATTTGCACAACACCGCTGACGGGCAAGAGCATGATGAGATACCAAAACCAGCCAACAAAAAAATAGCTGAAGCGTCGTCGCAGAAATACCGCGGCGATCGTGATCGCGAGAATGAAAATCCAAGCGCCCAGAACTGCGACCAGGGGTGGCTTTAGGATTGGCCATGGATAAAACACCGCCATCTTTGCCGGCCAAAACAGCTGATAAATATAAATGCAGTAACTCAGCACTGCATTCGCCAGGCGCTCTGACAACGAAAACGCGCCAAGTGCATCGGAACCGCGTTGGGCCGCGACGACGGTCGCTAGACAGGAGAAAGCTGAGAGCACGAACAGTGGGATCTTTTCCGTGATCGCACGGCGAAATGTGACCGCTGCGAATCCCCTCTCTCCGGTTCCCCTGCCCGAAATTCGCTGCAGCGGCCAGTAATCGAGCAGGAGCAGGAGAAGTGGTGTGGTCACGAGCATTGGCTTGGCCATTAATCCGGCGGCAAAGAGCAAAATCACCGCCCACATTCTTCGCCATTCGGAAGCGCGGGCGAAATGCGTATAGGCAGTCAGCGTAAGGGCGAATAGTAATGCGCTCAGCACATCTTTGCGCTCGGCCACCCAGGCAACGGATTCAATTCGCAACGGATGAACGGCGAAGAAGACCGCTACAACGAACGCCCGCCATGGCGTTTGAGTCATCGACCGTAAAGCGAGGAAAAGGACCGCTGCGGCAAGGGCGTGCAACAGGACGTTGATCGCATGGTGACCTACGGGGTTTAGCCCGAAAAGCTGACAGTCGAGCATATGCGATAGCGTCGTCAGCGGATGCCAATTCCTCGCATGCGGCCGAGTGAACGCGTTAGCGATTCCTGATAGCGTCAACCCGCGATTGACGCTTGGGTTGGCATAAACATAGATGTCATCGTCGTAGTTGACGAAGTCGCACCGGATTGCCGGCGCGAATACTACAGCCGCTAATAAGAAAATCAGAATGGCTGCCAACCACGAGCCGAGGTGGCGGGAAGGCGTAAACTCTGACATGCCCGCTATTTTAGCGGGCGAAACCTAGTCGTCGCGGCAAGATTTCGGCCGCGAAAAATGAAGCCGCGCTGCGGGATGGGCGCCCGGCAGCGCGGCTCTGGGCATGGCTACTACTTCTTCTGCGGAAGCTGTTACTGATAGTTGTGTTTGTTACGGCCCGGCGTGTTGAGTCCGCTGCCGCCGTGGCCACCACGGCCGCCCTTGGCGTCCTTGCTGGGGGTCAAATCACGGACGTCTTTTTTCTTCGGATCGGGCTTTTGTGTTTCGCTCATATAATACCTGCTTTTGTTCCCCGGCCGCGCAGCGGAGTTGAACCGCTGCGCTTTGGGGGAGCTGCTTACTGATTGTGGTGCTTGCCGCGGCCTGGTGTATTTAGTCCGCTGCCGCCATGGCCACCACGGCCACCCTTGGCATCTTTGTCCGGCGTTAAATCACGGACGTCTTTTTTCGGTTCGGGTTTTTGTGTTTCGCTCATATAATTAAGAGTCTATTCGTCTACAGGCCGCACAGCGGAGTTGAACCGCTGCGCGCGCTCTGAGGTGGTTACTTGTTGTGGTGCTTGCCGCGGCCTGCTGTGGTGCCGAAGGCATTGCCGTGTCCACCGCCGCCTTTAGCATCTTTGTTCGGCTTCAGATCACGCACGTCTACTTGTGGTTTGTCTTTCTTTTCTTCGCTCATATTACCTTTCTTCAGTTGTGTTTTTTGTTGTGGGTTATGTCAGTCACGCCGAAGAGGTGCCGCCCGCCGACAACCTTCTTATCTGGAAGAAGGTCGTCCAACCGGATCAGCTTTTCTTTAGAACGCTTCTGCCGCTGAGCTCCGTGCTCTCCGCCATCTGCGTCCTTTCTTTCCTTCGGCGAACTCACGATTCCGCCTATACCACTATGCATGCCAACATGAATTTCCATGCCGACTTCTTCCGTTCTGATAAACGAGATGATTCGTTGTAAATGACTGGCGGAGTAGATATTATCCACAACTAGAGATTATAGAAAATTCCTGAATATCTCTATCAGGTAGGGCTTCCGCCATGGCATCAGAATTTGGCAATTGTGCTCTAATTTTGAGCCACTGGTATCAGTTGCGAGCCAGCGCCCGCAAATGCCGACTCAACGTTGCACGCGAAATTCCGAGTAGTCTGGCCGCACGTCTCTGGTTTTCGTTCGCTTGCTTGTAAACAAAGCGAACATGACGACGCACCGCGCTGGCCAGTGAAAGGTCGTGCACGTTCCCATCCGGTTCCTGATGCGAATGCGCACTGTTTTTCTCTGCCACCTCCGATAATGGTTCCAGATCGGGCGGAAAATGGATGTGTTCCGGCATGATTACTTTTCCATCGCAGAAAAGGGTCATCGTGCGGACGGCGTGATAAAGCTCGCGCAAATTTCCACGCCAATCATGGGCCATCAACCGATCCATCGCGGCAGGATGTATCGCGGTGATTTGTTTGCCTAAACGCGAGGCCGACGCCTTTAACTCAGCCGCGATCAAACCGGGCAATTCCTCCCGCCGATCCCGCAACGCTGGAATCAAAATCGTCAGCCCATTGAGCCGATGATAGAGGTCTTCGCGAAATTTTCCCTGCCGCACACGGTCGCGCAGCGAAACATTGGTTGCACAAATAATCCTCGCGTCCGTTTTCAACATCCGCTCGGACCCGAGTCGCTCGAATTCGCCGTACTCGAGTACGCGCAGGACCTTGACCTGAGCCAGCGGGCTCATATCCGAAATCTCATCCAAAAAAATAGTGCCGCGATTGGCGAGTTCGAACTTGCCTTTGACGGTCTGCTGAGCGCCCGTGAAAGCCCCTTTCTCGTGACCAAAAAGCTGACTTTCAAGCAAGGTATCGCTCATCGCCGAAGCGTTGAACGAGATGAACGGTCCTTCAGCCCGGGCCGAGGAATTGTGAATAGCCTGTCCCAGCAATGTCTTTCCTGTCCCGGTCTCGCCCAGTAACACTACCGGCACGTCGGATTTTGCTGCCAACCGTGCCAGGCGAATGCAGCGTGCCATCGCGTCATTCGTCGTGCGCAGTTCTTCGACCTTCAGTGTTGAAAGCTTCGACTGCATTCCCTTCGCTAATTAATTGCGAATGCCCTCTCTCAATTGCTTGATTGGCTCGAAAGCGTACTCGATCAGGGTGCGTTGTCCGACTCGAATTCGCGCCTCGCCTTTCATTCCGACGCGGAGCGCGAGGTGTCGAGTGTTGGCACGATCGTCAAACGATGCCAGGGCAACGAAATGTTGGCCGCCTGCTGTATTGACCGCGGAAGGACTGACCCAGTCCAGTTTCCCGCTGAGCGCGCCATAGCGCTGATAGGGAAATGCCTCGAAGAAAAATCGAACCGGCTGACCCGTCGCAATTCTGGCCAATCCGCTTTCGTTCAAACTCAATCGCGCCAACGGCTTGCTTTCAGTGCGGGCGAGCTGGCAAAGCTCCTGGCCGCTTTGCACAACGTTGCCGGCATTGCGTTGCGACATAGAAATGACAACCGCGTCGTAAGGGGCACGAATGGTCAACAGGCTCTGCTGCGAATTCTCAAGATCCGCTTTTAAGCCCTCCAGCTTCATTTTTAATTTCTCAACCTCCGCCGCTTCCTCAGCGCGCTTTCGGGCGTGTTCGTTTTGCATCTGCTGTCGCTCCAGTTTTACTTGTTCGAGCGTGCGTTGCGCCACAGCCTGATCCTTCTCCGCTCCTGCCGCTTCCAGCTGGAGTTTAATAAGATCGACCTGGGAAAAACCGCCGCTCTTCGAAAGCTTCTCCAGACGCGCCAGAAGATCGCGGTTGCTATTAGCCTGTTTTTCGTGGAACCGCAGCTCGCTCTCCGCCTGGGCGACTTGAGCATTCTTAATATCGGCCTCCGAGGCGTAGGCTTCGTCCATTTTCGAGAGCGACATTTCATGCGTGCGCAAATCTTCGCCCATCGTCCGCAGCTGTGTGTCAAAAACGCGGATTTCGTCGGAACGAAGCACGAACAGCTCCGTTCCTGCAGAAACAGTTTGCCCTTCCGAAACACCGACGCGGCTGATTGTAGCGAGTCGAGGCGATTGGATCGGGTCGGCGCCGTTGTGGGGCAAAAGGACAAATGGAGCGTGTTCCGTTTCGGGAAGGTTGACGAAAATGGCGGCGAGCAAACCGACGACAAAGACCGCTATCAGCCACTGCGCGATGAAACGAATAACCCGCGGCGGCGGATCCTGCGGCAACATTTCGGATTCAGTCTCGAGCGAACCTGGCGTGAACGTCTCAGTACTCATCCGCCGACCCCCATCTGCTGGCTCGAAAGGTAGAAATAAAGACCGCGCTGTGCCATTAACTCGTCGTGTGTGCCAATTTCAGCGACGCTCCCTTTTTCCAACACCACAATCGCATCAGCCTCGCGAATGGTACTTAAACGATGCGCGATCGCGATCGTCGTCCGACCGGCCATGATTCGCCCGAGATTATTTTGGATGGCGCGTTCGGACTCAGTATCGAGCGCACTGGTCGCTTCATCGAATATCAGCACCGGCGGATTATTGTAGATGGCGCGAGCAATCGCGATACGTTGCTTTTGCCCGCCGGAAAGCGAAAGCCCAGACTCTCCAATCTTTGTTTCGTATCCCATTGGCAACCGCATGATGAACTCGTGCGAGGCAGCTGCTTGAGCGGCGGCGAGAACACGATCCAGATCCGGCTCCGAGTCACCGAACGAGATATTTCGCGCGATCGTCTCGTTAAACATGTGATTTTCCTGCAAAACCATTCCGATGTGACGGCGCACATCCCGGTAGTTCAGGTTCTTAAGATCCACGTGATCGAAGAGGATCGTGCCGTCAGTCGGCTCGAGCAGACCGGCAATAAGCTTAACCAATGTGGTCTTGCCACAGCCGCTGCGACCGACAAAGGCGACCATGCGTCCAGGGGCGAGATCGAGGGTAATGTTCGTCAAAATGTTGGGCGCTTCCGGACCGCCATAGCGAAAACTGACGTTCCGGAGCTCGATGCGGCCTTCCAGGCTATGCACCGGAGTTAAGCGCGAACGATCTCGGCCTTGTTCCGGATCCTGTTCGAAAATGTCGTTCAGCCGGTTTATCAAAACCGCGGCAAGCTGCAGATTATCCCACACGCCGAGGGTGCGGAGAATTGCGCTGTAGGCAATCGCGGTCAGGGAACTGAACGCGACGAATCCGCCAACGCTCAAATGGCCGTTGATCACCTGATTCGCCCCCACCCAGAGAAAGATCGCAGTCGAGAGCAGCCCGATCGTTTGCAAAACGCTGTCGTAGGACATGACGACGAACGTGGATTTAAAAATCTTCTTCGATACAGAAAGGAACTCGTTCAGCATCGCATCGCGGAACACCGTTTCGGCCGCTGCGGCTTTCACTGCCTCAATCCCCTTAATGGCGTCAATCTGGTGCGATGCGTATTTTCCCTGGCTTTCTTCCACCTCAGCGAAGAGAGGGCGCAGGACCTTCAGCGAAAAATACATCAATCCCGCGTAGAGGGGTGTGGTAGCGAGAAAAGCGAGCGTCAGCCACCCGCTGTAAAGAAACATCAAAAGGATCGCACCAATCAAATGCACCATCGCCAAAAGCGCGCCGATCCCATGCTGGACCGCGAACTGACGTACTTGACGTGCCCCCTCGAGACGACGTTGTATGTCCCCGGTGCGGCGGCTGGTGAAATAGGTCATCGGTAACGAGAGAAGCTGCCGGCTCAAGAAATCGAGAATTGAGGTGTCGAGCCGGACCGCGGCAAAGGCGAGCAGGTACTCCTGCGCAATCGCCGCCATCTGCACAAAGACGATTGCGGCGAACATGCCCAGAATGATCGTCTTGAGCAGACCGACGTCGTTTTCAACGATGACTTTGTCGACCACCATCTGCGTAAAAACGGGAAAGAGCAGTTCCAGAAAACTGACTGCGACGGCGAGGCCAAGGACCTGCAGGAGAATTCCGCGAAATTTCGCCACGAATGGCCAAACCCACGCCAAACCGGGCCGGCTTTCCGGCGCTTGTTCAAATGCGATTGTGTAATCAAAAAGCGCGGCGTAACCGGACCACTTCTGCTCAAATTCCTTGCGCGGAATTTTTCGCAAACCGACAGCAGGATCGGCTACGCGCACGTTCGCTGGTTCAACGTCGTACAGTACCATCCAATGGTTACCCTCCCAGTGGACGATGGCCGGTAATGGCATTACCGGCAGATTGCGCAGCGAAACTTTGAGGGCCCGGGCGGCGAGACCGAGCTCACTCGCAGCACGGCAAAGCGCTTTCAAACTCGTGCCATCGGTCGCGGTATGGCAAAGCTGCCGGATGCGAGCGAGAGAGACTTTGCGCCCGAAATGGCGACAGATCATCCCCAGACTCGCCGCGCCACAGTCCATCTCGTCTATTTGCGCGACGTGCTCGAATTTCCGAATTCTTCCTTTTTTCCGGAAGTGGCCTTCCTCATCGACAAACGGCGCTTCAGCATCGCCTTTCTCCTTATCAATGTCCTTGCGATCAAGGGCGACCTTATTGTGCGTCTGGGTTTCGGCTGGTAGTAATTCCTCGGTGAAATCCAACGGAATCCGCGCTTCGGTTTTGGCTTCGTATTGGGCGAGCCGTTCCTCCAGCAATTTGCCGAATTCCGGATAGCTTTGTCTCAAACTGCGAACTGCGTCTGGATCGAGAGCGAGAAGATCGCAATCCGAAAATGCTTCAACCGAAGCGGCGCGGCGCGAGCCATTCAGGATTGAAAGTTCGCCAAAGAAATCGCCGTCGCGGTAAAAAGCGAGATTTTGGGTGCTGCCATTGTTTTGGGTGAAAGCGCGGGCGCGTCCTTTCTCGAGGATGTACATTGGGCCAGCCGCATCACCTTCCTTGATGATGAGTTCCCCTTTGGGAAATTGCACCCGTTCCAGTTTCTCGATCATTCCACGCAGGGCGGAGGCGGGCAGCCGTCCAAAATTACTAAATTCGTAAAGGAAGCTCTGCAGCGTCCGAATGCGTCGCGTCATGTGGACGTGTTGCTTGAGCTCGGGAAGGCTTTCAGCCAGAGCGAGAAAATCTGATCGGTCTAATCGAAGCACTTCCACCGATGTGCTGCAGCGGACATTGGCTGTTCGCGTGCCCCCCTCAATCAAGGCCGCTTCACCGAAACTATCGCCTGGTCGAAGAGATCCCAGGACGATTTCCTCGCCGTTGTTCGCGCCGGTCTTGACCACACGGGCCCGGCCTGAGATCAAAATGTAAAACGCGTTCGCAGGTTCTCCCTGCCGCACAATCAAGTCGCCAAAATCGTGTTGTTCCTCCTTCAGCAACGGTCGCAATTTTTCGAAATGCTCGTCCGCCAGGAACTGGAAAACATCGGAACGGCGTAGAAGATCGACGTCCTTGGCGTTCATTCGCTCGACTGCTGGAGAATTCTCCAGTGGATGTGTTTACTGACGAGCTCGGAGAAGTGGCGTTCGACAATACGGTCCGCCAGCCGCTCGCGAATTGCCTCGTCCTGCAGTGTTGGCTCGATTCTCATCTTAACCCGACAGACCTGGAACGAATCTTCCCGCGGAATCGGCTCCAGTAATGCACCCGCTTTCACGCTGAGAAATTGCTGCTGCTGATCGGGGGCCAAATCTTCCAGCAATATTTCGCTACGGTGAAACGGATAGCGACTCTCTTCAGCCACTTCTGCCATTTCCATTCCGTCATTACGGACGCAGGCCACGATCTCTGCCGCCGCATCCCGCGAATCAACCTCAATCATTTCGATCTCGAATCGGGTCAATAGCAATCGCATTGAGATCAGCTCGTGCTGCAGGTCCTTTTCGCTAACAAGGGAGTTGACCAGCCGCTGATAGGCAACTTCCAAGCCTGATAATTCGTCCAGCCAATCGATCTCACGACCGAGCTGCGACAGCCACTCAGTTAACCCATCATGATCGATCTGAGCCTGAGCAAGAAAGCGGTCGCGCTGCTCGCTCACTGCATTCGGATCATCGGCGGTTTTTTCAGCCTGTGCGGCGATTCGCCAACTCAACCGATCCGCCATTCGGTCGATTTCACCCAGTAACGTCAAATCGACGAGGAACAGATCTTTTTCATCCGACGACGCCGTCTCGTAAGACGACTCGATTAGTTTGATTTCGCCAGAGTAGGTGCGTCCCCAATAACGCCGCCCGAAATGTTCGCTGAATTCCGGCAGGTTCAGCCCGCGATCTTCCAACCATCGCTCCGTTTCTTCCGCGGTTATTAGATCGTGCTCGTAGCGGAACGCGACGCTCGCGGCATCAAGCGCCGAATCATCCATCTCCAAACCCTCTTCGTTCGCATGCCGGTCGGCTTCCACCGCCCACACGAAATCTTTCCAGAGCGGATTGATGTCGCCACGAAGAACCGCCCAATCGATCACATCCTTGACTGTGAAGTGGCGGCCGCCCTGGGAAAAGACGACTCGGCTGTCGCGTGTAACTGACTGGCTAACTGGCATCGTTATCCCGGATTAACCGGGCTAAACCGCTGCCCCTGATCTCCGTTGAATCACGGAGCCCCCTCCTTGTGCGTTGCTGATCGACCCGGAAATCATCCCCAAGTTCACTGCACAGTTGTCTCAAATTTAGGCCACCCAAGTCAACGCCTTAGTTGGCATTTTCCCCACCCCAAAGCCAATCACGCAAACCTGAGTTGCGCCGCACTTTCCGGCCAATAGTTTGTCTGAGAATTGCCTCGCTCGCCCATAACTCAACGTCCCTGCGCGAACGGGTTACCGCTGTGTAAAGGAGTTCGCGAGTGAGCACCGGCGCGTCCTCTTCCGGCAAAATTAATAGGACTTCCCGAAACTCCGACCCCTGACTCTTGTGCACCGTCAGGGCAAAGGCTGTTTCGTGTGCCGGCAGCCTGGCTGGTGAAAAACTCCGCAGGTCTCCCCCTTCACCGGGAAAGAATGCGCGCCAGCCATCGCCGTGCGGCAGAACGATACCCAGATCACCGTTGAATAGTTCGATGTCGTAATCGTTGCGCACAATCATGAGAGGCTGGCCGGAAAAATACTCGTTCGTCGTCTCTTTCTTACCTGCTTCGAAAAGCATACGCTCAATCAAACCATTGACTCTTTCCGCTCCGTAGGGGCCGCGTCGCAAAGCGCACAGCACGACAAATTCATTCAGTCTGGCCAGCGCTTCGCGCGGGTCGATCTGCGCACATAGTTTTTCGAAATGATGGAAAACCTGATTGCGCAATGCGCGTTCGAAGGTTTTTGCCGGCGGGGTTGGCCGCCATTTTACCCGTCCCGACTTCAAGATCGCGCTTGCTCGGCCATAGTCCCCTTCATTAACAGCCTCACTCAATTCTCCGATTCCACTTCCAGCCGCGAAACGAAAATTCTCTCGCAATTCCACAACGGCCTCATGAATCGGCGCTTTCTGCGGCGTCGCGCCGCGTAATTCCTGGCCGGTGCATTTTTTGAAACTGCGCGCCTGGTCGTTCGAAATGCCGATGGTAAATCCCGGCGTGCAGATATCGCGAAACGCGCTTCCCGCTTCGACTGAAGCGAGTTGGTCCTTGTCGCCAACCAGAATCACGCGCGCCTCCGGCCGCACTGCGTCGAGCAATTTCGCCAGCAAGGCAAGGTCGACCATCGACGCTTCGTCTACGATCACCAGATCAGCATCTAATGGGTTCTCGCGGTGATGCCTGAATCTTCCGGAATCCCCGAGGACGCCTAGTAATCGCTGAATGGTGGAGGCATCAGCTGGCAGGCGCGCCGTAATTTCGTCGGGTATTTTAAGAGATGTCCTTGCCCGGGCCAGCGCTTCCCTCAAACGAGCCGCGGCCTTTCCGGTTGGCGCTGCGAGCGCAATTTTAGTCTCTGGAGAAAGCGCGAGGAGTAACGCGCAAATCATGACGATGATGTGCGTCTTGCCCGTGCCTGGAGCTCCGGAAATCAAAGAGAGACTCGATGTCGCAGCCACGATGGCGGCAAGCTTTTGAAATTGTGATTCTTGCGTGAATAAACGCTTAAGATGTTGACCTAGATCGATTTGATTAACTGACTGGTTTGTCTTTAAGCGGCTGGAAATGTCCCTGGCTACATCGATTTCGTAGGCCCAATATCGTTGCAGGTAGAGCCGCTCGGCTTTATCCAAGATCAGCGGTTTATACTCGCCCGTTTCCCCTACAACGCCTGATTCGCGCAATTTTCTCACCCAGGTTTTTCGAACAGGCAGTGGCCACGAAATGCCGAGGGCAGCGAGCATGCCAGGTGTGACCTCGCTCAGCGGCAGACAAACATGACCGTCCGCCTGAAATTTGCTGACGAGTTGCGCGGCGATCTCCAGTTCTGGCGATGGGTTCGACGCGATACGTTGCAAGAGCGCGGCGAAATGCCGGTCGATCGGATTTAGTTCAGATAGCTCCATGGAAGATGCGATCGAGCCTTTCAATGGTCGTCCGGCCTGGTTGCGAATGAAAAATTCCGCCGCTCTCGTTCTCGGTTCCGCGCAGAAAAATATAAAACGCGCCGCCGAAGTTCTTTTCGTAATCGTAATCCGGCAGGCGTCGCCCCAGATAACGATGCAGCGCTAGTGCGTAGATGCTTAGCTGCAGCGTATAAAAATTCTCCGCCATTGCCCGGGCCAGGTTTTCCGACGTGTAAAAGGAGGCGTCAGGTCCGAGCCAGTTCGATTTCCAGTCGGCGAAATAAAATTTTCCATCGCGCTCAAAGACGAGATCGACAAAGCCCTTCATAAATCCACTCGAAGGAAAAAATTCCAATCGACCAATCGTTTTGGGGAAATCGATTTCCTCAAACAATTCCTGTAATTGTCGCGGAGTGACATCGTTGATCGGAAAAGTAAATTCGAGCTCGGGAATTCGCGCGGAAACGTCGGTGAGTCCGAAACTGCCAGGCGCGAGCGGCATCCCAAGCACCCGCGCGATCGTTCCGAGGACGATTTCATCAAAGCCGCCGATCTGAAATTGTTTCAACTTTTCCGAAATGAGCGACTGCCATTGCGAGCGATCGGAAAAATCGAGTTCCTCCAAAATTTTGTGCAGACAAGTCCCGGCGCGAGTACCACCAGGAAAAGCGTGAATTCCTTGCGCGGGCGCGAGCGGTGCGGTTTCGATTAATGTTTCTGTACTGTCGTAATCCGGGGTTTCTGGCTCCCGCGTTTTTCCGCCAACCAACGAACTGAAACTGGCAATACCCCAGTTGCGATCGATCTTCCCATGGAAGAGGCGCGGTTCCAGAAGCGACCGATCCGATTTAATGGGGGTGAAAGTATTTGCCTCCCGGCTGGGCAAATCTTCAACCGCGATCGCTTCACTTCCTGCAAAAACCGACCGCGCCGTTGTTCCGATGTTCGATTCGCCTTGTTTTAAAAAGGAATCGGCTGATGTCTCGCTCGAAAGTAACCATGCCAGCGCCGATTTTGAGCGCTGTCTATTTTCCTGCCAGATCACATAACTGCGATGCCTGGCGCGCGTCAGCGCGACGTAGAGCTGGCGGACGGATTCGGCCAGTTCTTCTCGGTCCCGAATTTTTTTGTGCTCTGAAGATTCGGCCAAATCGAGCACGAGCTCGTCATCATCGTGGAACTTAAGAAATTGTTTTCCTCCGCGCCACGGTTCCTTGCGCGCAAAAGGATAAAAGGTGATCCCGTACTCGAGTCCTTTGCTTTTATGAATCGTGACGATGCGCACGGCGTCTTCGTCGCTTTCCAAGCGCAATTCGTACTCTTCTCTCACTGCCCCTGCGTCTGACATTTGCCGCCGCAACCAGCCAATCACACCATCGATCCCGAGACGGTCTTGCGCACAGGCGCTGTGCAGCAGTTCAATGAGGTGCAGCAAATTGGTCAACCGCCGTTCGCCGTCAGCCAGACAAAGGAGACGAGCCCGAACTTTTTCGTGGATGACGAAGGCGCGCATCATTTTTACGAAGCCGCGGTCGCGCCAGTCCGCCTGGTAACTGGCAAATCGATTCAATGTCTCCTCCCACTCCGCTTCCTCGCCGGACAAGCGTTCCAGCGCACTCGTCCCGAGTCCGAGCATTTCGGTGGCAAAAGCGGCGCGCACGATTCTTTCACGTGTTGGCTGCGCGATGGCCAGCAGGAGGCACATTAACTCTGCGGCCTCGCGCGATTTAAAAATGTTGGCAGCGCTGTAAACGACCGATGGGATTTGATATTGGGCCAATGCCGTCTGGATCTCGGCCGGTTGTGCGTTATTCGTTACCAGCACGGCGATGTGACGCGGCATGACTTTTTCCCCGCCGATCCTGCCGTTACTTGCCAGGAGATGAGCGATCTCTGCCGCCACCGCGCTGCCTTTTCGCGTGCGATCGTCAGCGGATGCGATCCAGAAACGAAGCGGTCGATCGCGTTTGTGGTTGATCGTGAGCGGTTCCGTTTCGCGTGTGCCCGCAGCGGTTACCGGGACAAGATCGATTCCAGAAATTACGAAAGGGTTGTCGCGCGATTCGAAAATTTCGCCGACCCCGGCGACTAGTTTCGCTTCTGAGCGCCAGTTTTTGGCGAGCGTGTAGCGACGATTCGCGATCTGCGCCGCGCGCAGATAAGTAAAGACGTCCGCGCCGCGGAATCCGTAGATTGCCTGCTTCGGGTCGCCGATAAGAAACACCGGGCCTCCGCCATCGCGGTAGATTTGAGAAAAAATCGAATATTGCACCGTATCCGTGTCCTGAAATTCGTCGATGAGTGCGACCGGAAAACGTTCGCGCAAATTTCTCCGTAATTGCTCGCCCCTACGCCCGCGCAGTGCGTCGTCCACCCGCGTGAGCATGTCATCAAACGACTGGACGCGACGGTCCATCTTGCGGCGAGACAATTCCGCCTTTGCCCAATGACAAAATTGCGATTGCAGTGCGACGACGAAGCGGTCCGCCAGTTCCGTGAGCTCCACACAGTCACCACGTTTGGCCCACTGGTCAGCGATTTTGCTTTTGAGCGAACCGAGATCTTCCGGAGGTGGCACAACGCGCAACATCGGGTTGTTCGTCAGCTGCTCGAGTAAACCGACCAATCGCTCCGGCTTGATCCGATCGCGAACTACCGCCGCTGTGATTGCATCGTTGGAATAAAAATGGGTCCGCCAAAAATCGTCCGCAACTTCGTGAAGAAAATGCGACTGCTCTGTCGTTAGTTCGGTCTCAAAAAGCACGCCACTTTCAAAAGCTCGATCGGCCAGCACGCGTGCGCAAAAGCCATGGATCGTAAAAATGGGTGCGAGGTCGAAATTATGACGCGCCAATTCCAACCGGCGTCCTAGTTCGGTTCGGTCCGCGATTTTTCCAACGATCGCCTCCACGAACGCCCATCGCGCGTTTTCACCTCGCAAGCAGTGGAGCGCGTCAACGATCACATGCCGGATGCGGCCGCGCAGTTCCGCGGTCGCGAGTTCGGTGTAAGTGGTTACCAATATTTTTTCGATGGGTATGCCGTGCTCCGCAATTAACCGCAGCACAATTGCAGAAATAGTCGTTGTCTTTCCGGTGCCGGCACTGGCTTCGATCACGGTGAAACCCTTTTCCAAAGGTGTGGAGGCGGCATCGAATTGCGGCTTCATCATTTGATGCCTTCTTCTCCTTGGCCGGGCTCCGAAAGGAGACGGCGTTTACGATGAGAAAAAATCGGCATGAAAACGCGCTGACTGATTTTTTCCCACTCTTCGTCTAGCGGGTCGTCGAGGCTGCGGAACGCAAGTCGAATGTACTGGTCTTCGCGCTCACCTTTCCCCTCGAGCTCGTTTCCTCTCCAGACTTGGCCAGCCGCATATCGGGCATTCGCAGCGCCCTTCCCCGCCGAAATTCTTTCCGCAAACGTCCACGAAGTTCGTGGAAAGAGCGGGAGCGGACGGGTTAAGCCATCCCAGTAAAGTGCGAGCAATTCCGCCAGCAGTTCGTTTGCGTTTCTAATCGGGGGGAATTCGTAACTTGCAATCTGATCGTCCTCTTTGCCGTACAACAATGCGGGCTTTTGTTCGCTCAGGCACCGCGCCAGGTGTTCGATCCACACGCGCAAAAAGTCCTTCGCCTTCAGTTTTGCCAACCGGAAATGCAACAGCGCTTCACCGCGAACGCGATCGAGGGTTCCGCTCAGATTAAATTGATCGATCCGGGCGCGAATTGCCGTGGACGGCTGTTTTTCCGCTGAAACGTGGCGGCGGGCAGCGTCGGCAAAGGTTCTGGCGCTCGCGCAAAGCTCCTCAAAAATCAGCGAGCCGGCGGCTCGGGGCGGCAATACTCCCGATGCACGCACCATTTCCAGCGCGCCTTCCAGTTCGCGATCATCCAGTGCCTCGGTCAACAGTCGCTGTTCGATCACATAACGGTCGAGCGAATGAAGAGCGAACGGTTCGCGATCTTCGATTTCTTCGCGATCGCGCGGCAGCTCGATATTGAGCCGTTTGCGGAGAAGAAATTTCGCCGGATGAGAAAAAAAATCGACCAGCTGGCCGAGATCGACCTCTCGCCAATCGGCCCCGGGCTCGCTCATTGGCTTATCGAAGAACGGCGGTGACCCCCGCCGAATCTGAGTAGCGATCTGCCCGGCTGCGCTGTTATCGAGCGAATAACTGAAGCAGCGTTTGTCATCCGCTCCGAAATTGCGTGGACTGAACGCTTGCAGAGGATGTGTCACGACAAACTCTTCCGCTTTGGTGGCAAAACGTTGCTCGATGTATTCGCTCAACTCGCTTACGACCACGCTCGGCGGAAGCGCGCTGTTATCACGCATGGATTGACCGAGGTAGCTCAGGTAAAGAACATTGCGCGCCGAGAGTAAGGCTTCCAGAAACAGGGCCCGATCATCCGCGCGGCTGTTACGATCGCCTGGCTGGCGATGTTGCGCGATCAGATCGAATTCAGGAGCGCGATCCCGCCGTGGGTAAGCGGTGTCGTTCATCCCGAGCAGACAGACGACTTTGAATGGAATGCTGCGCATCGGCTTCAATGCGCAAAAGGTCATCGCGCCGGAGAGAAAACCCGCGCCACTGCTCGCTTGCTCGAGCAAACGTTCGAGTTGCAAAAGCACAATCTCGCGCGAAACCGCTTCATCGTGGCCAGAGGCTGCGCTAATGCGACCTAGTTCGGCCAACGCGCTTCGCAATTGATTCAGTTCCAATTGAGCCGGTTCGTCGGCATCGAGAAATTCATCAACAGCCGCGAGCAAGTCGCGTTGCCATTCGATAAGTGGCCGCGGTTTCGCGAAGCCGATGGCGTGGGCAAAGAGATGTTCGGTGAAGTCGACAAAATTTCCGAGCAAATCTGAATTAGATCCTTCGATTTCATCGAACGGCAGTATGCCCTCGAATAACTGGCGCGCGTCAGGTCGCATGGCGTAACCGAGCAGCATCCGGTCGAGACCCTGGCGCCAGCTATTTTGCGAGAATGCCGGCAAGCCCAGGCGTGCTCGGTGCTCGGAATCGATTCCCCATCGCACGGCGCACTTTTCGATCCAGCGGCGAATCTTCTCCAATTCGGAGATGTTGAACCTGCGCTGCACTGCGGGTGACTCGAGCAGCGCGAGAATTTCACTGGCGCCGAAACGGCCGGGTAGAATTTCGAGGATGCGCAAAAAGGTATCGATCACTCCGCTGCGCGCGCGCGGTGCGCGATCGGCAATGCTGTAAGGAATGAAATGGTCCGGATTTTCCGGGACGCCGAAAACAGCATCGATAAATGGCGCGTAACCAGAAATCTCGGGCATCATGACGACGATGTCTCTTGGCTTAAGCGCAGGATCGCGGCCGAACAAATCGAGCAACTGATCGTGCAAAACCTCGAGCTCGCGCATCACGCTGTGGCAGGAATGAATTTGCAGCGATTGATCGAGAGAAACGTCTCCTACACTTTCCTGAATCCCGGAAGACATTTCGAAAATGTCGCGCTGGACTTTGTGCAAAGTGGAGTCGGCTAACGGTCTTTCGAATTGCTGTACCTCCCGTGCCGGATTGAGATCGGCCATGAGATTCAGAAAATCGCGACCGAGTTTGCCATTCTCCGCCAGAAGCGGGTTGTCGATATCGGCCTGCTGGTTCCAGCCGAAAAGTTCCGGCTGTCTTGCCTTGGTTCTTTCCCGCCTGGAGCGAATGTCACCCCACCATTCCGGGGTCGGTTCCATGACAAACAGATGGACTGGACACCGCGCCGAAACTTCTTCCAGCAGCGAAACATAAAATGGCGGTAACGTTGAAATCCCAAAGATTGAAACGCGTTCCGGTAAAGGGGCACCGCGCTTTAATGCCTCCACCAACTGCAATCCGAGCGCGGCCTGATGCTGCCGCGGGGCGACGCGCTGTATCTCACGCCAAAGGATCGCTTGCCAATCGTTCCCCTTACCTGCATCCCAGTCCAGAATCATGCGTGGGCGAAAGACCAGGTATTGGTCGAAAACGTGCGCGATCTTTCGGGCCAGCTCGTAGACACGCAGCTCGGCACGTTCGCCTCCAAGGTAAGCTGCGACAGAAGCGAAGGCAGGATTCCCGGCCAGTTCCGGCAGCACTTTCATAATGCGCCAGGTCATCGCGTCGCGTTCGTACGCCTCCGTTCCCTCTGCCTGAGGGAACGCGGCCTGAAAGAGAGAGCGGAAAAAATCCTGCGGGAACGGGAATCGCACGTTCGAGCAAATGCCGTGACTTTGGGCGATTTGTTGGACGAGCCATCGCCGCATGCCGTTGCTTTGGACCACGACAATATCAGCGGTAAAGACTGAGCCCAGCGGGTCGGCTAAAACTTTCTCGAGCTGGCGGCTGAGGATCTCAAGCCGATTACTGGTATGGAGAATGAGGCCGTCGGGCACACTTATATATAAGAAGCGCTGCTGCTTTCGCGCGCGAAAAACTGCCACGCCGCCGTCAGAACGTAATTTTTGCCAATCCGAGCGGCCGTTCTACAATTCGCGATGAATTTCCGCCGCGCTCTCCGCTCTCTTATTATGATCTCAATTTCGGGAGCCATCGCTGCATCGGCTGATGAAGGGATGTGGCCGTTTAATAACCCGCCCCTCAAACAGCTGAAGGAGAAATACAATTTCGAACCGACAGCGCAATGGCTGGACCATTTGCAGAAAACCAGTGTGCGCTTCAATTCTGGCGGGAGCGGTTCCTTTATCTCCGGGGACGGGCTCGTCATCACGAACAACCATGTCGGCGCTGATACCTTGCAAAAAATCAGCGATGAGAAGCACAACTATTTGCGCGATGGCTTCTATGCGAAAACCAAAACCGACGAAATCAAATCGACCGATCTCGAGCTCAATGTTCTCGTTTCAATCGAAGACGTGACACAGCGTGTCCTCGCCGCCATTCGGCCCGGGATGTCCGCGGACGATGCGAGTAAGGCACGGGCGAGCGCAATCGCGGAAATCGAAAACGAAAGCAAGCAGAAGACCGGCTTGCGCTCTGATGTGATCGCGCTCTACCAAGGCGGCGTTTACAATCTTTATCGCTACAAACGCTACGATGACGTGCGGCTTGTCTTCGCCCCCGAACAGCAGATCGCTTTTTATGGCGGCGATCCGGACAATTTCGAATACCCCCGCTACGATCTCGATATTTGTATCTTTCGAGCCTATGAAAACGGTCAACCGGCAAAACCAGAGCATTTTTTGAAATGGAATTCGCGCGGTCCTACTGAAGGCGAGCTGACCTTTGTCAGTGGAAATCCCGGGCGAACCGATCGTCAGCTGACTATGGACGAAATGCGCGATCTTCGCGATCGCGTCGTGCCCAATCTGCTGCAGATGTTCAATCGTCGTGAAATCCTTCTCATTGCATGGGGTGAACGTTCCTTCGAAAATGCGCGACGCGCCCGTGATGATCTCTTCGGCGATCAGAACAATCGCAAGCGTTATAGTGGCTACATTGCCGCACTGCTCGATCCGGAAGTTTGGGCCGCCCTGGAAGCGCGCGAGCAAAAACTACGCGGTGCGATTTCCCGCGATCCCCAGTTATCGGGCACGATTGCGGCTTATGGCCGGATCAAGGCTGCCCAGGACGAAATCGCCCGGCTGGCACCGCGTTACGATTACCTGGAAGAGGAACGCCCAAGCGTCATCGGTTATCGGGGCCCGCGCGCGTTCTCCGGAAACTTATTCAAGTATGCAAGGCTGGTACTTCGCGCGGCCGATGAAGGTGCCAAAGCGAACGGCGATCGGATTCCGATGTTTCGTGACAGTAGTCGCGAGTCCCTTGAGCTCGACCTTTTTTCGACGGAACCAATCCACGATGATTACGAGCAGCTGCGCCTGACTGATTCGCTGACGGATTTCGCCGAAAGATTCGGTGCAGATGATCCGCTGGTGAAACAGGTCCTCGCGGGAAAATCTCCACACGCTCGAGCGGTTGAGCTGGTCAGCGG
>DASXIC010000100.1:0-4517 GCA_036498205.1 Chthoniobacterales bacterium
GATGTGCCTCGACCGGGGTGCATTGCGGTATGCAGCCCGTTCTGGTGAGCGATATGTGGTGGACCTCCAAGGTTCATTCGCTGAGTACACAAAAAAGTTTTCGAAAAAATCCCGCGGCAACTTACAACGCGCTGCGAAAAAATTTGCGAAGGGAACCGATTCGGTTGCACCTATCGTAGAATTTAGAAGCCCATCCGAAATAATTGCGTTCCGTGATATCGCAGTCGCGATTTCACGGGCATCATACAAAAGCGACGTGGGCTTGGGTTTTCAGGAAGATGAAAGTTTCGCTCGCGAGATTGAACGCGCTGCCGTTGCCGGGCGTGTGCGCGGCTACGTACTTATGGCGGGCAATGAGCCGGCTGCTTACGTCTTCTGTCGAATCGATCATGATGTTATCGTTTACAAGCATATCGGATATGATGAGAGATTTGCACACAACTCGCCCGGCACCGTTCTTCTATACCTGATGCTGCAAAGGCTATTCACGGAACGCGAATTCCGGCTCCTCGATTTTGACGGCACCGAGTATTACGCCTACAAAGAATTCTTCGCAACTGGCTCGATAAGTTGTGCACGGCTGTTTTGGTTTCCGTTAAAGCCTCCGGAGATAGCGCTCTTTGGCGCGCACTGGATCACAACGACCGCATGGCGGTTTGCTTCGCTACTCCGCCAGCACATTTGGCGAGGGAAGCGCGGATGGGTAAGTGCCCGCTCCCAACTTCGCAGAACCCGGCAGTGAGCTCCTTCGAGTTTGGCCGCGTCATCGTGATGATGATCTCAATGTATCCTATAGATTGAGTATTGTTCGTACGTACGGAATTCGGTTAGAATTTCACCCTGATCGATAATCGGGAAGAAATGTAGTTTCTCCGAAACAGCGCTGGGCATCCCACCCAGATAAGCAAAGATCGTTTCTCCCGGTTTATGCGCCGGAGCACTCAGATTATCCAGGACCCGTAGCATCAAATCGGCAGCAAATGAGTTATAGCAGAAAACAATTTTGTCACCGATCTCGGAAAAATCGAAATCTCCTGCATCGCCATATATAGAAGTCACGCTGGTGTAAGTTGCGCCCGCAACGGCAATTTTTTTAATATTAGCCAAAGCAATATCGTGAAGCGTTTTGGAAAATTCAACGCCGACAACTGATTTGAAGGGGTACTGCGCGGCGATCAGCAGAACCCGACCTTTTCCCGACCCCAGATCGATGAAGGTGAAGCGCTGCTGATCGACCTTCAGGCGACGAATTATCCTGTGTAGGAGCGCAATGGGCGTGCCCTGGTAGCGGTTTGCGAACTTTGCGGCCGGCGCTGTTGTTTCCAAATCAGCAATCGCGACCGGCATTTGTGTATCGAGATGGTATTTTGCATCAAATCGCTCGTGTTGAAGTCTCCGACGCCGAATCTGCCATTCGAGCACCGGTTTGGGCAAATTCTTGCCGACGAGCATGAGGGTATTTCGCAGCCTATCCTTTCGGCAACGCTTTATAAGGTAAGCGAGACGCTGATTGATTAACGGCATGGGTCTAACCAAAATTCTGCAGAGCGTGGTGCAATGCTAGTGTATAAACTACTGTCTTCCCCGGTGCGAAACATAGCACATCGCGTTCCTATCATGTGGGACAGACACTGGTTGTTGCCTGATTTGCCCAGCCAAAGTCAGCAGCTCTCGGCCCGGCGGGGACGGAGGATCCATCCCAGCACCACGGCGCCCTCGCTTATCACCCGACTGCCGATCGCAAAAAGGGTGGCGCCGTAAGTCACTGCCCCGGCGAAAGAAAGGAGAGCGAGCCGTGCCAAAGGCGAATCCACCTGCATCCGAGCAGCGAGCTCACCAAGGATGAGGACGACCACGGTCATTGCCGCGGTGGCAGCCACAATCGCCCAAGTCTGTGACCAGAGCTCAGAAAATTTACCCTTCAACTCGGCCAAGGCCTCCCTGGCCATGAAAATCATCACCGCGCAATAAGCCGGAGTATAAAACAAGATCATTCCGGCAGCTCCGTTCCAGACCGCGCCGAGAACTGCTGCCCCCGGCATTACGAACAACAGCACGAGACAATACCAGAATAGAAATCTTTCCCGCCGCCGGGCGAACAGTACCGGGGGCAGCAGGACGTCGACGGCACGCACCGCCGCATAAAGAGAGATCAGTCTGATCAATGGGGCTGCCGGCAACCACTTCGGCCCGAGCAGCACAGCAACCATATCGTCAGCGACGAGGGCCATGCCTGCCGACGTCGGCACGACGATCGCCACGGTAAGGCGGAATGCCCGATAGAATGTCTCGCGCAACCCGTCAATGTCAGTCTGCAACTCCGCCATAACCGGCGAAGCCAGCATATTGAGTATGGGCGTAATCTTGGTCCCCGGCAAATGGGCCACGTCGTCTGCCATTGTGTAAAGACCCACGACCGCAGCTTGGCCGGTGACCTTGCCGAGGACAACCGAATTCGCGGCCTCCCGCAACGACCACATAAATCGGATGCCCAGCGTCGACAGGCTGAAACGGACGACATCCTTGACCCGTTCCCCTCCAATTCGAAATCCCGGAAGCCAGGGCGCGAAAGCAAAGGTCGCGGCGCTGCGGACCGCGGGGCCCACGACGTATCCGATTACCAACGTCCACACCCCCAATCCCGCAAGCGCGCAGCCAATAGTAGTGGGTAACGTCACTACAGCGCCGATGACCTCCGCCTGCGACACACGGTCCAGCGCAAGCCGCTTGCGCAGCTGACTGTCGGAGACGACACGGCAGGCGGTCAAAGGCAGGACCAGAGATAAGACGGGCAGCACATCGGCGAGGGTCGGAACCGCCAACCAGCGGGCGATCGCAGAGGCGCCCAGGAAGAGAGTTGCAAAGCACACCATGGCGAGTGTCATGGTGATCCAAAAGCAGGTGTCCAGTTCCCGGCGGCTCAGATCGCGAAATTGGATGATTGCAGAACCCAAACCCATCTCTGCAAGCATGCCCGCGTGGGCGGTAAAGGACGTGGCAAGCGCCATCACGCCATAATCGGCCGGCACAAGAATTCGCGCGACGAACAATGTGGTGGCGAAGGTCAGCAGTTGCAGCGCCCCGCGCGACCAGGCAATCCAGAACATCGAGCGGGCCACGCGCGCCCGCATTGACGGCTGCTCCTGAGGGAGCATCATTTTAGTTTGGCGCTGCGATTGCGACGATCGGACATCTGGTCAACATTTCAATTTGAAGCCCATCAGATTAGCGGATCCTACCGCGCCGGCGCCCGTCGAGCACGTCGGCGGAACAGGTGATGGGGGCGCGCAAATCCGGCAATGCAACCCGGCCTTTCGCGAAGATGCCGACTGACTGCAAGACGCCCTGATAACATGCCGCGGTAAAACTGATCCGATCTGGATCCGAGGCCTCGATTCCCTGCCGCTGCAGCGCTGTCCAGCCGGAGGATACAGCGATCACCGGCCGGGAGGATGGATCGCCGGGAACGCCTTGGGTCGATCTCCTCATTTCTGTCGAATTGACAAATCCATGACTCTGCGATAGAGTTGATCACGTGTAGTCTATACAATGAGCGCCTCCGGCGAGTCTAGCGGACATCAAAAAACTCGAGCAATCTAACGGCGCCGTTCGCGCGAACGCAAATGAACCACAACGTTCTGAGGCAAACGCCGTCATGACGAGTTCGGTGTCCGGGGCTTCGGCCACCTGAATAAGCGGGAGAGGTTAACCTTTGGTTTGCGTAGACGTGGTAGCCCTTCGAAACCTTGACGGCTCACCAGAAGCGGTTTTCGTTCAAAGGGTGTTCAGACACATTCGCGTGAAAATGTAACTCAGGGAAATGTGCACTAATCTATCCCGTGCCCATGAAGAGGTATTTCCGTACCTCGCGTTTGAGGGCTCGTGACGGGGTTACCAAGTCAACGAGGCGAGTAGCCAAACATGCGGCAGTTGGGCCCGGATTATTACGATAGCCTCCACGCGGAGATTGATCGGTCCGTCACGCAAACGCGTTACGACGAGCTCTTTCGCAAGATTGTCGCCAATCTTCGGCACCGAGGCAGCCGTTCGGTCCTCGAAGTCGGCTGCGGAAGTGGCTTCTTGGCGAAGATGATCCTACAGGAGTACGACGGGGTTTACCGAGGCTTTGACTTCAGCGCCGAAGCAATTCGCAACGCCAGCTATCGCACCGGGCGTCCAGACCTGTTTTTTGTAGGCGACGCCCTTGATAGCCGATCTTATGCGGCCGACTATGATACGATCGTTTGCACGGAGATGCTGGAACACGTCGATCAGGATCTTGACGTCATTCGACTTTGGCGCGACACGACATGGTGTGTCTGCTCGGTCCCCAATTTCGACTATGCGGGACATGTCCGCTTTTTCAATACCGCCGACGAGATCACGACACGCTATGGCGAGCTCATTGATATCGAGCGGATCATAAAAATACCACGACCGATTATACCGGATCGCCGCATCAGCAGCTATTTGAGGAATTTGCGGTGGAGCAGAAACAACCCCAGCGACTTTCTGGG
>DASXIC010000101.1:0-46193 GCA_036498205.1 Chthoniobacterales bacterium
GGTCGAGGCGGTCCTGGTTGAGGAAAAGATCGAGATCGAGCGAGAGTTTTTTCTTTCGTTTGCCATTGACGACGCTGCTCGCGCACCAGTGATCATTTTTGCCGCCGGCGGTGGCACCGGAATTGAACAGCGTGCCGAGTCGACGCGACGGATTGCATGCGACGTAAAGAGCGGACCGTCGGACTCGGCGCTGAATGAAGCCGCTGGTTCGTGCGGTCTTTCATCGAACCACGCGAACGCACTGGCCGAATCGATTCGAAAATTGTTTACCGCGGCACGAAGCGTTGAAGCGCGGTCACTCGAGATCAACCCGTTGGTGTTGACCAAGTCCGGCGAATTCGTCGCCGCCGATTGCCGCATAACCATCGACGACTACGCTGTGGCGCGACACCCAGAGTTGAAAATTGAGATCGCGCGCGAGTTCGATCATCCGCCAACCGCTCTCGAACGCGTCGCCTACGCGGTCGAGCAAAACGATCATCGCGGGACCTTCTATTTCGCGCAGCTAGCCACGACGGCCGCCAAAGATTCGAAAGGTCTCGTCGGGTTTCACGGCGCCGGAGGTGGCGGGTCGATGATGTCAATGGATGCGATCGTGAATGCGGGATTTAGCATCGCCAATTTCACCGACACTAGCGGCAATCCCTCCGCCTCGAAAGTTTATCGCGCCGCCCGGATCATTCTGGCCCAGCCGGACCTGATCGGGTATTTTGGCTCCGGCTCCGGTGTGGCGAGTCAGGAGCAATACTGGTCGGCATACGGGCTGGCCAAAGCATTTTGGGAACTCGATCTCGATATTCCGGCGGTGATTCGCCTGGGTGGCAACACGGAAGATCGGGCGGTCGATATTCTGCGGCGAATGTCCGGGCTGCTCCAGGCTCCGATCGAGGGATATCGTAAGACTGATGCGCCGGCAGCAATCGCTGCGCGTTTTGCGGAACTTGTCGCCGGTGCGGGCGGCACAAAATGGAAACCGCGCCTTCCGCGTCTGCCGAAATTCGTCAAGGATCGATCGGCGACCAAGCTTCCCGTAAAAAATGGTCGGGTATGGATCGACTCTGAGCGGTGGACGAAGATTCGCACCGCAGTCGAGACGCACTCAGGCGGATTGATCGCGGATCGGGCGGGTATTCCGACCGTTTCGGGGCTGGCAAGCGACGAGTTCGCTAACAAAGATTCCGAGTTGCTCGCCTGCGATGTCGAATGCCGTCTCGCCGGAATCGAGGGCTTTTATTTGGAATTGGATATTCCGGGTTTGGACGAATTGATGGAGGCGCGCATTAAATGGCGATCTTGATCGACGAGACCAAGCGCGTTCTCGTGCAAGGTATTACCGGCCGCGAAGGCCAGGCGCGCACCCGGCTTATGCGCGAATACGGAACAAAAGTCGTCGCGGGAGTCACCCCGGGCAAAGGCGGCCAGACCGTTCTTGGTGTACCGGTGTTCAACACTCCGCAGGAAGCAGTAAAGGCTCTGGGAAAAATCGACATCTCCGTGCTTTTCGTTCCCGCGGCCGGCGTGAAAGATGCAGCTATTTCCGCGATTGAGGCCGGTATCAAACTGACGGTGCTCGTGCCAGATCGCGTGCCCGTTTGGGATGCAATGGAGATCGCGGCGGCGGCCAAAGCGAATGGGGCGATGTTTGTCGGACCTAATACGCTCGGCGTCTTGAGTCCAGGGAAAGCTGTTGTGGGTATGATCGGCGGCCGGGCGGAAAGTGCGAGGCAATGGTTTAAAGCCGGTATTCCAACCGGTGTGGGAGTGATCAGTCGTTCCGGCGGTATGGCTTCCAGCACGGGTTATTATCTGGGACAGGCGGGCGTGCGCATTTCAACGATCGCCCACATTGGCGGTGACGCAGTTCTTGGAATTCGTATTCCCGATGCGGCACTGATGTTTGAGGCCGATTCATTCACTGAAGCAATCGTGATTTTTGGCGAAATCGGTTCTTCCCAGGAAGAGGAACTCGCGCAATTGATTCGCAAGCGGAAAGTGACAAAACCGGTGATCGCATACATCGGCGGCAAGGCAGCACGGGAAGGAACGCGCTTCAGTCATGCCGGCGCAATCATCGAAGGTGGCCGTGGCACGCATGCCGGGAAGGTGAAAGCTTTGCGTGAGGCTGGTGCGACTGTGGTGGATGCGTTTGGCGAATTGCCGGGTGCGGTAGTTGAAATTCTTAAAAGAACGAAAGGACAAGCGTTGATGAGTGAAACGGACAAGAATGCCGTTTGGAATACCGCGATAACCCGCATTGAGCCCAACCGGGTTGCGGTTCGCGGATACGACATCGCCGAGCTGATGGGACACGCGTCCTTTGGAGCGGCGGTGTATTTGATTTTGACCGGCGAATTGCCGTCGCCTTCGATAGCGCGCTTGATGGATGCAGTGCTGGTGGCGTCGATCGATCATGGCGCCACGCCCCCAAGCGCGTTGGCCGCGCGGACTGTCGCATCTACCGGTGCATCGCTCAGCGCGTCGGTGGCAGCCGGCATCATGTCGATCAATCGCCATCACGGCGGCGCTATTGAAGATTGCGCCCGGCAATTGAAGACCATCGCCGAGGGCGCCAGGAATGACTCTATTTCCATGGATGAAGCCGCAACGCGCACACTCGCGGCAATGAAAGAAGCAGGCCATCGAATGCCGGGATTTGGTCATCGATATCACACCAAAGATCCGCGCACAGCCAGGCTGTTCGAGCTGGCGCGCGAAGCCGGTGTAGACGGGCCGCACATCAAAGCTGCGCGAGCTGTGGAAAAATCTTTCGCGGATGCCAAAAAAACGCTTCCGATTAATGTGGATGGCGCTATCGGAGCAATCCTGGCCGATTTAGGGGTGAATCCGGCAGCATTTAACGGCATTTTCATGATCGCCCGAACTCCCGGCCTCATCGCCCATGTTATCGAAGAACAGGCGCGTGAGAGACCGATGCGCCGAATTGATCCGGTTAATCATGGTTACGACGGACCTCCTCCTCGAAGCGTTCCCAAATAAATTAGAACCCTCATGACAACAAAACGCACTAACTACGACGTCAACGAAATCGCCGAACTCTTTCCCAGCCTGATGAAGATTGGCGATCAATCGCTGCGTGAACGAGTGGCCGCGGTCTGGAGCGAAGCCATCATCACGGGTTGCGGGGGGAAGGGCTGGACCTTTGATGAACTTCGCGCCGTAAAGTTCACGCTCCTGGCCGGAGACATCGATATGACTTTCGTTGAGCATCTCAATTCTTGCGCGCGGCAATGCATTGCCATCGCGGATGTGCTCGAAAGTTCCTTTCGCTGCGGTATTCCCGTTCAGCGCGATTATCTCATCGCCGGCGCGCTTCTGGCCGATGTCGGCAAGCCGCTGGAGTATGACAAGGACCCTTCAGGCAAGGTCATCCAAGGCACGTTTGGGCAGCAGCTGCGGCATCCATTTAGCGGGGTCGCGCTGGCCTACAAGCATGGCATCCCGGGCGAAGTCCTGCACATCATCGCCACTCATAGTCACGAGGGCGACAAGGTGGAGCGATCGATCGAGTCGATTATTTTCCATCACGCCGACTTCGTGGATTTCGACATTGCCAAGGTCCTTGGCAAGCGCGCCGCTAAGAAGTGATTCTAAAGTAGTTGATGGTTCAGAGTTGATTGTTGAGAGTCTGTTATCCAGAGAATTGATATGGGTCTAACGCTCGTCGAGAAGATCGCAGCACGACACGCTGATGGACTAGCGTCCGGAAGCGTCGTGCGCGCCGGAGATTTTGTTTCGATTCGTCCCCGCCATGTGATGACGCACGACAACACCGGAGCCGTCATTCCGAAGTTCAAGCAGATTGGCGCCACCGCGGTCGCCGATCCGGCGCAGCCAGTGTTCGCAATCGATCACGACATTCAAAATGTGACGCCGAAAAATCTGGAGAAGTACGCCAAGATCGAGGCGTTCGCTCAGGAGCATGGAATCGATTTTTATCCGCCAGGCACCGGCATCTCGCACCAAGTGATGGTGGAACAGGGCTATGTGGTTCCTGGCTCCCTGGTTGTGGCCAGCGATTCGCACTCCAATTTGTACGGTGCCATGGCTGCGCTCGGCACGCCGGTCGTGCGAACTGACGCCGCGAGTATTTGGGCGACGCAAGTTACATGGTGGCAAGTCCCCAAAGTCGCCAAAGTGGTGCTTAACGGAAATCTATCATCGGGCGTCACTGGCAAGGATGTGATCATCGCGTTGTGCGGACTCTTCAATAAAGATGAGGTGCTCAATCACGCTGTTGAATTTGCAGGCGATGGCGCGAGCAATCTTCCCATGGCTGCGCGCATGACGATCGCCAACATGACGACCGAGTGGGGCGCGCTCGCTGGCGTCTTTCCATTCGATCAGGTCACGGTGGATTATTTGCGCTCGCGGGTTGGTCAGTTCACGGATCCCAAACGTCCGGGAACCCGCGGCCCCAGGAGTCGTTCCGGTTACACCGATGCCGACATCGATGCCTGGTGGAATAATCGAGGTGCGCTCAGTGCCGATAAGGACGCGAACTATGCGATCGAACTTGAACTTGATCTGGCGACGGTGGTGCCACACGTGTCCGGTCCGAACGAAGTGAAGACAATGGTGTCGCTGCCGGAAATACAGCGGAAGCATGTGCCCATTCAAAAGGCATATTTATTGTCCTGCGTGAATGCCCGCTTCGAGGATTTGCGGGACGCGGCGGAGGTGGTGAAAGCACGTGGCGGACACGTTGCCGATGGCGTTGAATTTTATCTGGCACCGGCCAGTGCCGAGGTTCAGGCGAAGTCCGAGTCCACTGGTGATTGGCAAACGTTGATAGACGCGGGCGCCATTCCGCTGCCGCCCGGTTGTGGGGCATGCATCGGCCTCGGTCGCGGTCTGGTGCAAAAGGGTGAAACCGCGATCAGCGCGACCAATCGTAATTTCAAAGGTCGCATGGGCGACCGCGATGCGCTGGTCTATTTGGGTTCGCCTGCGGTGGTGGCGGCCAGCGCGTTGGCTGGATTTATTTGCGCGCCAAAAGATTTCGCCGAGCGGGCCGCGGGCACGGCAATCCGGCGCGGCGAAAAGAAAACCCAGACAGGGGGTTCGGTTGAGATCATTGCCGGCTTTCCCCCGAGCGTGAGCGGTCGCATTCTCTTCGTCGATAAGGACAATTTGAATACGGACGGCATTTACGGCAGCAAACATACTTACCGCGACGATATGACGCCGGAAGAAATGGCCGGGGTGACATTTGAAAATTACGATCCGAACTTCAACACCCTCTATAAAAAAGGCGACGTCGTTGTCGGCGGACTGAACTTTGGCAGTGGCTCGAGTCGCGAGCAGGCGGCCACAGCGCTCAAATTCAAGGGCATTCCGTGCGTCATCGCGGCCAGTTTTTCCGAGACCTACAAGCGCAACGCGTTCAATAACGGGTTCGTCGTGTTCGAGTGCCCCGAATTGGTAACGCACTTACGCGGCACCTTAAAGGATCGCATGCCTACTACGGTCGCGCCGGAGGTCACGATTGATTACCGCAAATCCATTCTGACCCTCGACGGAAAATCGTTCGCCTTTCCGCCGCTCAGTCCAGCGGCGCAGGAATTGATTGTGGCTGGCGGCGCAGAAAATCTGGTCGCCTCTCGGCTGCGTGCGAAGCCGCAACAAGCAGCATAATTTCGGATTTTCGCATGCCCTCGTCTTTTCTAATAACACTATTCGCAAGCCACGGCGCTCTGTTGCCGTGTCGTGCAAGAAGCGCCTCGACAGAGCGAGGCGGCTGCAGCTCACTTATCGCGGCTGCTTCAGCATTGAATCTCAATTAAGGAAAAACACACCTCAATGGCTAAATACAAAATTGCTTGGATGCCTGGTGACGGAGTTGGTCACGATGTCATGGAGGCGGCGCGTCTGGTGCTGGATCGGCTGAAACTCGACGCCGAGTATGTGCCCTGCGATATCGGTTGGGAGTTTTGGTGCAAGGAAGGTAACGCGCTTCCAGATCGAACGGTAGAAGCGCTGAAAGGAACTACCTGCGGTCTCTTCGGCGCCATCACCAGCAAGCCGCAATCCGAAGCCAAGGAAGAACTGGCTCCGGAGTTGAAAAACAAGGGGCTGGTTTACTTCTCACCCATTGTAGGGCTGCGGCAGATGTTCAACCTGCACACCAACATGCGGCCTTGTAAAAGTTATCCCGGCAATCCGCTCAATTTCCGCGGTAATAAGATCACGAATCCGAGCGGCGAAGATGTCCCGATCGATCAGGTTGTCTTCCGTGAAAACACCGAAGGCATGTACGGTGGCGTTGAGTTCTTTCCATTACCCGAGCCGGTCTATACCGCACTCTGTGCCAACCCGAAGATGAAGAAATGGAAAGACAAGGCCGGACTGGAAAACATCGCTCTCTCCACCCGGATCATGAGCAAGCAAGGTTGCACCAACATTTGCAAGCAAGCCTTCGAATTCGCCAAGAAAACCGGACGTAAGCGCGTCACCCTGATCGAGAAACCAAACGTGTTACGAGAAACCGGCGGCTTGATGATGCGCTGCTTTCGTGAAGTGGCGAAGAGTTATCCGGACATTCGCGCCGATGACGCGAATATCGACGCTATTTGCATGTGGATGTTCAAGAATCCGCAGGATTACTCGGTCCTGGTGGCGGAAAATATGTTTGGCGACATCGTCAGCGATTTATGCGCCGGCCTGGTGGGTGGGCTGGGGTTCGCGCCCAGTGCCAATCTTGGCGACAACTACGCCGTATTCGAACCAACGCACGGATCGGCACCGAAATATGCCGGGCAATACAAAGTCAATCCAATCGCGATGCTTTTGACGGCCAAGCTGATGCTGGACTGGCTCAAAGAGACCGAAATGGCCGCGCGTCTTGAGACGGCGATCGCTCGTGTAATCAAGGAAGGCAAGGTTCGCACCTACGATATGGGTGGCAAAAATTCTACCATTGATGTGGCGAAGGCAATCGCCGACTACGCCACTTCATAAACGCGGAGAAGAGAAACTGTATGTCATCTCATCCAACAGAATCGAAACGTCTGCTTTCGCACATTATCGCCGAGTGGGCCTGTTCCCTGAAGTACGAGCATCTTTCGCCAGAAGCGATTCAAGCGGCGAAGTTATTCTGGTTCGACTCCATCGGTTGCGCGCTTGGCGGCAGTCAGCAGGATGACGCGAAAATTTTGCTGAAGCACTATCGCTCCATGGCCGGTCGCCGTGGCGATTCGTCTGGTGGCAGCGCGACCGCCTTTGTTTCCGGCTTCAAGACCAATCCGGTCGACGCGAGTTTTTTGAACGGTCACATGATCCGCTCCATGGATTACAACGATATTTATTGGAAAGCCGATCCGTGTCATCCGAGCGATCTCATTGCGGCGCCGCTGGCCTTGTGCGAAAGCGAGGAATTAAGCGGTAAAGATCTGATCCTGGCTACCATTATCGCCTACGAAATTGAAATGCGGCTCTGCGAAATTGGCCGACCGGGCGTGCGCGAATATGGCTGGCATCACGCGACTTTGAGCGCGTTCGCGGCCCCGATCGCGGCGGGCCGGGTTCTGAATCTCAAGCCTGAACAAATGGTCTCGGCCATCGGGATCAGCGCGTCCCGAACATTTTGCCCAGGTGCGGTGACGGCAGGCAAGCTGACAAACATGAAGAACACAGTCGATCCGTGGGCGGGGCGCATGGGGGCTGAGAGCGCGCTGCTTGCGCGCGACGGATTTTCCGGTCCCGAGCACATCATCGATGGCAAAGAAGGTTTGTTCGCAGTGTTTCATCATGTGCAATACAAAGGACAGCCGGCGACGTTCGACGGTGAGGCGTTGGTCAAAGATCTGCCGAACTCAACGGCGTCTCATTACCGCATTCTTGATTGCGGGATGAAAAGTTTTCCAATCGAAGCCCTCAGTCACGCGCCGCTCACCGCCATGATGAAGACGGTCAAGCAACACAACATCAAGTCGGACGACGTCAAAGAGATCAAAGTGGAGGTTATTGCTCGTGCCGCCGATATTCTGGGCGATCCGCACAAGTATCGTCCGGACTCCAAAGAAACAGCCGATCATTCCCTGCCCTATTGCATGGCCGCCGGATTGGTTGACGGCATGGTGACGCCGCTTCAATTCAAAGAGGAGCGCGTGCTCGATAAGTCGCTCATTCCAATCATGGACAAGGTGAAAGTGGTCGCGAACGAGGAGTTCGAAGCCCTCTTTCCCAAGTTCCAGCCGAGTCGTGTGACAATCACCACGAACAGTGGCCAGTCACACTCCACGCGGGTCGATGTTCCAAAGGGTGACCCGCGCGATCCGATGACCGAGGAAGAAATCGCGGTAAAGTTCATCGCACTCGGTGGCGATGTTATCGGCAAGGATCAATGCAAAAAGTTGCAAAGTTTCATCATGAGTATGGAGACTGCCAAAAACCTCGACGGACTCTTTGAACTGACCACGGCTGGGTAGCGCACGCGTCTCGCGTGCTGGTTGCGGGTGTCTCACCGCAACGAACTTTTCAGTAACGTCGACGAGACGAACAAAAGTCTGCGACGGCGAGACGCCATCGCCAGGACGCGAGCCGCGTGTGCTACCCCGAACAACTCCGCGCGCAAGTATGGAACGACTGGCAGGATGCCGGTCGGCCGAGTCAGGCTGACCTCCACTTTATGCGTTCGCACTGCCCGCATCGTTTCCGCCGAACTGGATTCCCTGCGCCAGCGGAAGCTCCGTCGAAAAATTAACCGTGCTAGTCTGCCGGCGCATGTAGCTCTTCCAGGAATCGCTGCCGCTTTCACGTCCGCCGCCAGTGTCCTTCTCTCCGCCGAAGGCGCCGCCGATCTCGGCGCCGCTTGTCCCTGTATTGATGTTAGCAATGCCGCAATCGCTTCCCGCGGCACTCATAAATCGTTCGGCCTCGCGCACGTCATTTGTGAAAATCGCCGAGGTTAAACCCTGTGGAACGCCATTGTTAATCGCGATCGCTTCGTCGAAATCGCGGTAGGTCATTAAATACAGAAGCGGTCCGAACGTTTCATGACAGACAATTTCGAAATTCGGTTTGGCCTTCGCCAGGCACGGCGTCATGTAACAACCACCGGGATATTTCGCGCCCTCGAGCCGTTCTCCGCCATAGATCACTTCGCCGCCTTCGTCTTTCAATCGCTGGATTGAATGCAGCACCGCATCGACCGCATTCTTGTCGATCAACGGACCCATCAACGTTTTCTTCTCCAGTGGATTGCCGATCGGTACACTCTTGTAAGCCACCAGTAATTTTTCGCGGACTTTGTCTGCGACCGACTCGTGCATGACCACGCGACGCGTAGAAGTGCAGCGCTGTCCCGCCGTGCCGACCGCGCCGAAGAAGATCGACTGCGTCGCCATTTCGAGATCGGCGCTCGGCGCCACGATCAAGGCATTGTTACCGCCGAGTTCCATGATGGTCCGGCCAAGGCGGCCATGAACGGCTTTCGCTACTTCATGACCCATGCGCACCGATCCAGTCGCTGAAACCAGCGGAATGCGCCGGTCAGCCGCGAGTTTTTGTCCGACGCTACCGCGATCGCCAATCAGCAGGGAAAAAATAGCTGGATCCGCTCCGGTTTCCCGACAGACGCGCTCGGCAATCTTCGTTACCGCAATCGCGCTGAGTGGTGTTTTTTCCGATGGTTTCCAAATCGTGGAATCGCCGCAGACTGCGGCAAGTGCTGCGTTCCAGGACCAAACCGCGACCGGAAAGTTAAAGGCGCTGATGACAGCAACAACCCCAAGTGGGTGCCACTGTTCCATCAAACGATGGTTTGGGCGCTCCGACTGAATTGTCAGGCCGTATAACATCCGTGATTGCCCAACCGCCAGGTCGCAGATGTCGATCATTTCCTGCACCTCGCCCTCGCCTTCCGCGACGATTTTACCGGACTCGAGCGCGACGAGCTTTCCAAGGTCCTGTTTGAACTCGCGCAAGGCGTTTCCGAGACGTCGAACGGTTTCGCCGCGCACCGGGCCAGGCGTGACCCGCCATTTCAAGAAAGCCTCGTGGGCACGGTTTAGGACGGTGTCGTAGTCCTCGGCGGATGCGGTGCGGACGCTGGCGAGACGCTGACCGTCGATGGGCGAAATCTTCTCAAATTTTGCTCCGCCCCCTCGCCACTCGCCAAAAAAAACGCCGGGATTGTCGTCGGCGATACCAAGTTTCTCGAGAACCGATTGCATAATCACGGATGGGTAAGGCGATCTATATCGATCCGCGTCGCTCGCTTCGCCTCATGTTTAAACGCTGGGACAGTGCTGCCGGAGCAAATCCATCGCCTCAGCCACGACTTGCTTTGTGATGTCGAGCGCGGGACGAAAACGGATGGAACGCTCGCCGGACTTCAAAACGAGCAATCCAGCGTCAAACAATTCGCGCCACAGATCGTCGCGAGTTTTCGCGTCTGGCAAATCAAAAGCTATGAACAACCCGCGACCACGGACGCGTGAGATAAGCGAACAATCGCGCTGCAGCTCGAGCAAACGCTCGAGGAAATAGGCGCCTACCACGGCCGCGTTCTCAAACAGATTCTCCTGTTCGATGATGCGCAGGAAATGGGTCGAGCGCACCATGTCGGTAAGATTGCCTCCCCATGTTGAATTCAAACGGCTAGGCAGCCGAAAGGCATTGTCTTTTACTTCATCCAGTCGCGGCCCGGCCATTACCCCACAGGCCTGGACCTTTTTTCCGAACGCAAGCATGTCCGGTATCACATCAAAATGCTGACAGCACCAGGCACGACCGGTTGTTCCCAAACCGGTCTGCACTTCGTCGAAAATCAAGAGGATATCATTTTCATCACAAATCGCGCGGAGTTTGCGCAGCCATTCGCCGCGAAAATGATTGTCCCCGCCCTCACCCTGGATCGGCTCAATAATGATTGCCGCTATATTGCCTGCTCGCTCCTCCAAAAAGCGACGAATCTCTGATTCTGATTTTTTCTCCCGCTCGATCACATCCCGTTCGCGCTCTGACTCAGGGAGAGAAAAATCGAGCGAGGGATTGGAAACACGCGGCCAGTTAAATTTCGCAAATAGATCTGTCTTTCGTGGATCGGTATTGGTCAGGCTCATGGTGTAGCCAGAGCGACCATGGAAGGCCCTTTGGAAATGTAAGATCTCGGTGCCGCGCTCTCCCTGGCCCGCGGCCATATTCCTGCGCACCTTCCAGTCCATGGCAGCTTTGAGTGTGTTCTCAATCGCAAGTGCGCCACCCTCGATAAACAGATAACGGTTGAGCGGCGGCAGACCAGCTACCTGCGAGAACGTCTCCACAAATTCGGCGTAGCCTTCCGAATAAACATCCGAGTTCGCCACCTTGACCTTTGACGCTCGCAGAAGGTCGGCCTTAACCTCGGGTTGATCGAAATGCGGATGATTGAATCCGACCGGCATTGAGCCGAAAAAGCCGTAGAGATCGATCAACCGATGGCCCGTCGCTGCGTCGTATAAATAAGAACCGCGGCTCTTTTCGAGATCAATGACGATCTTGAATCCGTCGAGCAGGATGTGCTGCTCGAGTTCGTGCAGCACGTGTCCTGCGTCAATGCGATCTCGTTTTTTGCTCCCAGTCGAGCGGCGTCGTGATGAGGTCGCCGCCTCGGTGAGCATGGGTGGCATACTCATCTGTCGAGAATAGCTGGCGCGCCCCGGTTGGTCAATGGAGGGGCCGCTTCAGGGCGATTGAGGTCAATCGCTCCTACCTCGGAAAACAGAATATCCGCAGCGCTTTAACCTCGAAAAATAGCGGACTGTCCAGCAGTTGTAACTCCCAAAGCGACAGATCGAACATTTGGTAGGGCCGGTTCACCGAACCGTCCGAGAAGCGCTTCAGAGCAAGTCCACGTAACGAGTCGGTCCTATAAAGTGCATCGGACTGCAAGGTCAACTCACGAAAGTTTCGGAGTCAATTACTTGAAGTTACACAATTCCCTTGCCAAAGTCGGCGTGTTTGCCGCCGAGCAATTCCTGCGTGAGATCGTAGCCCGACCGATCCACATTTCGCGAGGTCCCGGCGAAATGGTGATCGATCCTCATTTTAGCGGAACGGCAGAAATAATTTGCGACCGACAAAACTTCATCAGCCGGTTCGCCCCGATTAATCTTGTATTGCGCGAACGAGCAGGTGGCACTGATAGCAAAAAGCTCAGTCGCGATTCCAACAAAGCGAGATAGCAGCAGTTGTTCGCGATCAAGCTTGGGACCAAAGCGTGTCATCGCGTGGAATAATCCACGCGCCAGGCGCTTGCTGGTACGCGCAGCATAATTGAGGTGGGTGCGAAGATCGTCATGAACACCGCTGAGTTCGCCCGCGCTGCCGCGCAACCATTGCTTCGGATACCAGGCGGCGTAGAACTTTCCGGAGGTAAAGACTGCTTTTACCCGCTCTGACATTGGCAGTTGAGTGTTGAAAATGGCCCCGCCAACCTTGAGGTGGGGATCCAGCGCCTCCCGCGCAATAAAAAGCCGCATGATTTCACTCGAGCCTTCAAAAATCGTGTTGATGCGGCAATCCCTCAGGAAACGCTCCACTGCGATCGGTTCTTCGCCGCGCCCGGCAAGCGATTCCGCCGTTTCGTAACCACGGCCCCCTCGAACCTGCATCGCTTCATCCGCGATTCGCCAAGTTGTCTCCGTCGCCCACATCTTGCACATTGCGGTTTCGATCCGTAGATCGCCTGCTTTACGATCGACCATTGCAGAGGTGAGAAACGTCATCGCTTCCATCGCAAAAGTATTGCCTGCCATCTCGGCAATTTTCCCGGCAATGGCATAATGCTGCCCGATCGGCACCCCCCATTGGATCCGTTCCTTGGCCCACTTCCGGCAAATTTCGAGCAGGCGTTTCGACAAACCGACGCAGGCCGCGGGGATGGTAAGACGTCCGGTGTTGAGAGTGGTGAGCGCGACTTTCAGCCCCTGCCCTTCTTTCGCAATCATGTTTTCCCGCGGCACCCGGACATTGGTGAATTTCACGATCCCGTTATAAAGCGCGCGCAACCCCATGAAGTGGCAGCGATAAGTGATTTCGAGTCCGGGAGAATCGACATCGACAATGAAAGCAGTGATCTGTTTGCGTTCTTTGCCATTCACAATCTTTGGCGGAGTCCTGGCCATGACGACCAGCACCCCTGCCTTGACGCCATTGGTGCACCAAAGTTTCTCGCCATTCATGATGAAGGCCGAACCGTCTTCGGTCGGATCGGCGCGCAAACTCATGTTGGCGGGATCAGACCCGGCGTTCCATTCCGTCAGAGCGAACGCCGAAATTTCATTTCGTGCGACTCGAGGCAGATATTTCTTCTTTTGCTCTTCCGTACCAAACAGCAGAAGCGGCTGGGGAACCCCAATCGATTGATGGGCCGAGACCAGCGCGGTCAAATTCTCGTCCCAACTCCCGAGTAACATCGCTGCGCGTCCATAATTCACCTGCGACAACCCGAGACCGCCGTACTGTTTCGGAATTTTGACGCCAAACGCACCCATCGCAAAAAGTTCGTCGATGTTTTTCTGTGGGATTTCCCCGGTACGGTCGATCTCGTCTGCATCGACGTTGTCGCGTAGATAGATTTTCAAACTTTGTAGAAACTCTTCGCCTTGCGCTCGGTCTTCGTCGCTTTGCGCTGGGTAGGGAAAAATCCGGCCAAAATCGTACCGCCCGATGAAAAGGTTACTGGCAAAGCTGCCGCGTTCATCGAGCGGATCACGGGAACTTTCCGCCAATTCAAGTGCAGCCGCTTTTCCGGCCGACATCTTCGATGTGTCAATCACTGAAGTCGACGGGCCGGTTTTCAGTCCAGGCTCTTTTGCGCCAGTTTCTGCTTTGATCTGTTCGGGCGGCGCTTCCAGCGGCGATTTCATCCTTGGTAAAATTTCGTCCCTTCGTCGGCGTATTTTTTCAATATTTCCGCCGGCGCAAATTTTTTGTCCTCTTTGGCCAGTCGCTCCAGCTCCAACACAATTTTCTTGATCCCGAAATATTGCGCGAAGCGCAGGGGCCCGCCGCGATGGGCGGGAAATCCCGTTCCTAAAATCATCCCATAGTCCACGTCTTCGGGCGAAGAGACAATTTTTTCTTCGAGACAGCGCGCGGCTTCGTTCACCATTAGAAACGTTAAACGATTAGCGATAACATTGCTGGACTCATTCTCACCCGAGTGGGTTTTTCGCCATTGATCGAGTCTTGAGTTCGGAGCCTGTGATTTGCCCTCATAGAGGTAAAATCCCGCGCCGGATTTGCGGCCAAGTAATTTTTCGGAAAGCATTTTCCGCAAGATTTGCGGCGACTCGTCACGACGGCCGTAAGCGCGCTGAAGAGTGCCGGCGATATCGATAGTCACATCAACCCCGATTTCATCGATCAATCGGAGCGGCCCCATCGGCATGCCCCATGCCAAAATCGCCTCATCGATTTCGGCTGCGCTGACGCCATTCTCGAAAAGCTCAGCCGCATCAAGCAGATAGGGAAACAAAACACGGTTCACCAAAAAACCTGGGCTGTCGCGGACAACCACTGGAACTTTTGCAATCTGACGGGTGAAGGCGAGAGCGCGTTCAATCGTCTCGTCGGAAGTTTCTGTTCCGACTACCACTTCCACCAATTTCATACGGCTAACAGGATTGAAAAAATGCATTCCAATCACATGGCCCGGCGTTTCCGTCTCGGCCGCCAATTCGGTAATTGGCAGGGCGGAAGTATTGGTTGCGAGAATGGCGGCACCAGGTGCTTTCCCGGTAAGATCATGAAAAATTTCCTGCTTAATCTCGATCTTTTCAGATGCTGCCTCAATCACGACCTGCACATCGCGCATCGGACCGGGGTCGGCTGAGGCCACGATGCGGGCCCGCCCCTGCTTAGCTTTTTCTTCCGGCATGATTCCGCGCTTGACCGCATCTGCATAAACCTTGTCGATATTCGCCAGACCCTTAGTGAGCTGCTCCGGAGCTACATCCCGCAAGATCACCGAAACTCCGCGTGAGCTGAGCCATTGGGCAATTCCGCTCCCCATAACTCCCGCTCCGATAACTGCGGCGTGCGCAATCTTTTCCGCGGTTGGTTTCGAGGTTCCTCTCTTGTATTTTTCCGCTAGAAAAAAATTGCGGATCAGGTTTTGCGTTTCCTCGGTTGCGGAAAGGTCCGCGATCGCATCGAGCTCCATCCGGAGCGATTCCTCAATCGACCGGCTCAGGCCTTTTTTTATCACCTCGAAGGCGCGTGCTGGCGCGGCATTTCCGCTTTTGGGAGGCTGGGTCGTCAGCTCATTCCTGGCAGATAACGGACGTGAAACCTGACGCTTTCCATCCCGTAACTTTGCCCTCGCCGCATCAAGTAATCCATCTGAGGGAACGACCTGGTCGATTAACCCGATGCGCAAAGCTTCGCGCGCGCCATAGAGTTTGCCTTTCAGAATCACATCGGCGGCTTTTTCCGGATCGATCAACCGAGGTAATCGCGTCGAGCCGCCCCAGGACGGAATCAATCCGAGCGTTGTTTCCGGCAGCCCGATTCGTGTGGAAGGATCATCAGTAGCCACCCGCCAATCGCACGCGAGTGTGATTTCGTAGCCGCCGCCGGCGCAAGCTCCGTGAATAGCCGCGCACGTAGGAATTTCAAGGTCGGCAAGTCGGTTGAACACCCGCTGGCCCTCGGCAATAAACGAACGAAGTTCTCCGGTCTGGGCCTGGCGTAAGAGCGTTTTTAGATCCGCGCCTGCAATGAAGATCGATTTCTTTGCCGATGCGATGACTAAGCTCGTGAGCGAGCGCTCCTTCTCGATAAAATCAAGATGCTCATCCAAATCCCGAATCGTGGTCGGGTCGAAAATATTTGCCCCGGATTCCGGCCGATCAAAGACGAGCAAACAAACGCCATCCGGGCCGATTTCCCGGCGAATCGTCTCGGCAGTGTCAGTCGCAGCCATCCCGTTCATATTGTCCCGTTCGCCGCAAAATCCAAGTTGTAGTTACTGATTCGCTTCGCGCGATTGCGCCTGTCTGGACGCAGTGCTAGAAACGTCGGGCTCCTTTGGCGAATACGCCGCCGGATAGCTCGTTATGGTCGGCAAAATTCTTCTACCCGAGATCAGAAGTCTGATCGATGCGCGCAATTTCGCGGCATTACGCGAGCTCTTTCGCGAATGGCCGCCCGCGGACGTAGCCGAAGTCATCCTCGATATGCCGGAGGATGAACAAGTAATCATTTTCCGGGTCTTGCCGGCGGCACTGGCGGCGGATGTATTCGAATATCTCGACGTTGAAGCACAGCAACAGCTTTTGCGCGCAATGGCGCACGAACAAGTGGTCGGGATCCTTAACGAAATGTCTCCGGACGACCGGACGGCGTTACTGGAAGAACTGCCGAGTGCGGCCGCGCGGCAATTAATTCAGTTACTAACACCGGACGAACGAAAAGTAGCGCAAGCTTTGCTTGGTTATCCGGAAGGAAGCGTTGGACGTCTCATGACGCCCGATTTCGTTGCTGTGCACGAGCATTGGACCGTTAAGGAGGTGCTCGATTATGTCCGTGAACATGGACAGGACAGCGAGACGTTGAATTTCATTTATGTCGTCGACGAGCGGGGCAAGCTGATCGACGACCTGCGGATTCGCGAGTTTCTGCTGCGGCCCTTGAGCGCTCGCGTTGACGAGATCATGGACCGCAATTTCGTTCATCTTCACGCCACTCAGAGTCAGCAAGAGGCGCTACAGATTTTCCGCAAGTACGATCGAGCAGCATTGCCAGTCGTCGATTCCGCCAATGTTCTCGTCGGCATCGTTACCGTCGATGACATGCTTGATGTCGCGGAAGAAGAGGCGACCGAAGACATCCAAAAGATTGGCGGTATGGAAGCGTTGGATGAGCCCTACACGACGATCTCGCTGGCTCGCATGGTAAAAAAACGAGCCACCTGGCTGATCATTTTATTTCTCGGTGAGATGCTGACCGCTACCGCGATGCAGGGTTATAACAGCGAAATCGAAAAGGCGGCGATCCTCGCGATGTTCTTGCCCCTGATCATTTCGAGCGGCGGCAATTCCGGGTCCCAAGCGACCACGCTCGTGATCCGCGCGATGGCACTGGGTCAATTGCGTTTGCGGGATTGGTTTCGCGTTGTCCGAAAGGAATTACTCTCGGGCATTTCCCTTGGACTCATCCTTGGAACCATTGGGTTTTTTCGCATCACATTATGGCAATACTTGCACATTTTTGACTACGGCAAGTACCATTGGCTGGTCGCCCTCACAGTGGGTGCGGCCCTCGTAGGAGTGGTTCTGTGGGGCACCCTCAGCGGTGCGATGCTTCCTTTCTTGCTGCGCCGGTGCGGGCTGGACCCAGCCGCCTCATCGGCACCATTCGTCGCCACGCTGGTCGATGTAACCGGGTTAGTTATTTATTTCAACGTGGCGCTATTCATTCTGCGCGGCACGCTCCTATAACGGAACCGGCGGCTAGTTCGTGATCGAGACCCACTCGTTGCGGGCGCGAGAATCGGACACCGCCTGGACTACACGCATGTAACGGACACCGTCCTCAAACGAAGGATGCGGCCGTAGTTCACCGCCTGATTTTACGGCATCGACAAAGTCGTCCTCGACTGCCCAGGCTCGCGCAAGTTCCTTGGGAATTTCAACATCGTGCAAGGCGCGATCGCCGAGCCGGCCGGCCCGGATAGTATCGGCGGTGAAATCGTATACCAGCGTACCACCCGAACCGTAAACCTCCATGCGATCACCGGTTCCATGCGCATGGATTCCGCTGAATTCGAGAACCCCGTCGGCGCCGTTGGCAAAACTGCACTGCACCGAAAGCGCGTCGGGCACGATGACATTGTAACCCTGCCGGTCCGGATAAAGAATTTTTCCGCGTGCAAACACACCGTCGACGTCGCCAAACCAGCGGTTGAGTACTTCCACGTAAATTCCGAGAGTCAGCACATTGAGCCCGCTGATTTCAATACGCTGACGCCAATGGGCTGGAGCGTTCGGGTCCAGGTAATTTCCGTTGAAGCTTTGCAGCCGAATCGTGTGCGGTTCACCAATGTAACCTTCAGCCAACAATCGTTTTACCACCAGATCACCGCGCATTCCGTAAGGCGGTGGGCAAAGCATTGTCACCAAATGAGGAAAACGCCGCGATGCTGCCAGCATCTCTTCGGCCTCCGCTCGATCGTTGGCCATCCGGGCCTGACAGAAAACGTGCTTGCCTGCCTCTAACGCCGAAATAGTAACCGCAGAGTGCATGTACGGAGGAGTGCCGATCCAAACAATGTCAATATCGGGCAGGGCTACCAGTTCGGGCCAGTTTTGCATCGGGACAGCGTGTGGAACATTTTCCCGGGCAAATTTCTCTGAGCTTTCGTAGGTCGAATTAGAGACCGCGACAATTTCGATGTCGCTGCGTTTTTGCAAACCGGGCAGATGCCGCGTCCGCACAATTCCGCCCGCGCCGACCAAGCCAATTCGCAATTTCCGAACACCGTTTCGATTCATAGGCGCGAGTAATGAAAACCTTTGACCACAACATGTTGCCACCGTTCAAGAATCGCTTGACCGAAGGAGACTGACGCATCACCTTACGCCCCACTTTTTCCTTTATGTCAAAAGTTTGCAGCATTACCGGTTCGCGTGTCAGCCGCGGCAGCGTCATTCACCGCCGTGGTATGGCCAAGAAAAAGGGCGGTGTCGGCCGGCATGTGACCAAGAACGTCCCGCGCGAATTTCGCCCGAACCTGCACGAACATCGGATTTGGGTGCCGGAATTGAAGAAGTTCGTGCGTATTCGTGTTACCGCCCGCGGGTTGAAGACGATCAACAAAAACGGCGCCTACCGGGCTCTGAAAAAAGCGGGCGTAATTTCGAAATAGCCATCCGCCTCGAGTCGGTTTCGATGCAATTGACCCTGCTGAAATCGAAAATTCATCGCGCTACTGTGACCGGCGCGAGCTTGCATTACGAAGGTAGCCTTACCATCTCGTCCGATTTGGCCATTTTGGTCGAGTTACGCGAATATGAGAAAATCCTCGTTGGCAATCTGAGTAACGGAGAACGGTTCGAGACCTATGTTATTTACGGAAAGCCACGGAAGGGTCTGATTGAGCTAAACGGCGCCACCGCCCATCTGGGGAAAATCGGCGATCGCGTCACAATTATGAATTTCGCGCGCTACTCGCCAGAGGAGGCGGCAAAACACCAGCCACGCATCCTGGTCCTGGACGAAAAGAACAAAATTGTCCGTCAGGAGGGTATCGGGCCTTCGCTCAAGGTTGTGGGCGAATAAGAATCCGCTTCGACTTGCGAGACTGGCAGAAGGCCGGGCACTTGCTTACGACTCCACCGGAGCGGGCGCGATCTCGATAGCAGTGCTCTTGTTATCCTGCACAGGAGAAGGCGGAGCGGGAGAATTCGGCGCTACCTCCTGGGTCGGCCGCGACAAATGTGGCGGCTTCACACGCGGTAAATCGAGCGAGCCGTCATTGAACTCGATGATGTGGCCTTCGTGAATGAGCCAGCGCAAATCGGATGCGAGGGCCAGCTTTGCTTTTTCCGCCGCCTCACCCTGCATTTCCGGCAGGATCAACTTTTCTGCCAAATCCTTGCGGTTGATTTGCGGGCGCGCTTTGACCAACTCGAGAATCGCGCGCACCGAATCGGAAAGAGCGGCTTCCTCAATCAATTTTGGCCGGACAGGCGATACGAAGAGCATTCCTTTACGGTGACGGAAGACATGCAAGCCCGATCCCCGCAATTTTCCGGTAAGCTCCTGCATGATATTTGACGGCGAACGCAATTCTACCGACCAGGCGTTCTCGATCAGACGAGCGATGGGACGGTCAGATAATTTGCGGCTGGAAACGCCATCGATCGTTACGTCGCGGGTTTCCGTGATAAGAGCAGGGAGATGCTTCTGACGAAAATCCCGCTCTGCTTCTGCCTCCGAATTGAAAGTCAAAGGGGATTCTTCCTTTGTCGTGGCAAACGTGGTAACCTTTCGCGCCTCTTCCTTCCACCTTTCAACCAGCTCTGGATCGGTCACGATTTCGATCTGGCGCTGAAATTCCGGGAAGCTCATTCGGTGACTGAAGCGCTGCTCGTAAAGGCGCCTAAGCTGAGGCTGGTAACCGTGATGGTTGGTTGGTCCAAGCACGACGCCGCTGCTCCTCTCTCGCGCGATACTCGTAAAATTCCCCTTCACCGGATCGGAAAGGTTCACTTCAACCTTGTAGTAATCGTCTTTTAAGGCGCGAAACGCAGCGCTTTCGAGCTGTTCCCGGTCGGTCGCGATTTCACCCATTTGTTGGAGGTGAAAAAGAAGGGTTTCGCCTTTGCCAGTGACCCGAACGTCGTAGCGTTCGGGTTTCTGCAGGAACAAACGGGCCAGGGCATAGATCGAATAGGCCGTCGTTCCAACCTTGATTTGTGCGACCACGTTTTCGAAGACCTGGGCGCGTGGCAGAAATCGAATCTCAATTTGCGGCGGAGGCGCAGCAGCGGCTGAGACGTTGCCTCGCGGCGAAAAATTGGTTCGGCGCCTCTCAGCCTCGCGAGGGCCGCGCCTGCTCTGGTCGATTGCCTTTCTCCCGGCACTCCGATCGCCTTTTTGCGATCGGTCGCGCTGCCGAGGGTGCGCACGGTTTCGTGCATTTCGTGGACCCCGACCAGAATACTGATCCGAGCGCTCAATATCCGTTCGTGTCGCGCCTTCGTAATCGGAGTAGCTGGGCGATCCCTCATTTTCCTTCACCCAGGCGGGCAGGAACTTGAGCTCTATCAAATCCAGTGGAGGACTCTCCGGGGATGACACGCTTTTCTTGTACTGCATCGGCCCAAGAAGTAAAACGACAGCAGAAAAACTGCCACGAGTAAGCCGCCCGAAAATTGATTGACAACAATGCGAATTGATTTACTTGCCATCCTGTTCGGCCCGCGTTAACGCGTGCTGGCGCACCAATCCCGAATTTATGGCCGACAAATCAATTGAAGAGAAAGTAAAGGACATCATCGTCGAGCAACTCGGCGTCAATCCCGAGCAAGTTACGCCGCAGGCTTCTTTCATCGAGGATTTGGGCGCAGACTCACTCGATATTGTCGAGTTGGTTATGGCTTTCGAAGAGGAGTTTTCCGTTGAAGTGCCTGACGAAGATGCCGAAAAATTGCAAACCGTCGGAGACGTAATCAAATACATCGAGGAGCGCGCAAAACAGCAATAGCCCGCTAATCAAGAGTTGTGAAAAACACGGCTTCGGCCGTGTTTTTTGTTTCTGGTTGCAGCGGGCGCTAGTGAAACCAGTGTAGTTTGTGCAGTTTTTTTCCGATCCTCTCTTTCGCATCAGCGGCAATTACGTCACCGCTGCGGGTCTTCTCGCATTCGTCCTGTGGTTTGTTGCTGGCGTCCTCCTGGCCAAGGTCTTCCAAAGCGATGCATTCCGCCGGCTCCTGACGCGGTTCAAGCTCGGCAAAAATTTCGTCGCGATCATCGCCACCGTCCTGAGCCTGGCGGCCCTGATCTTTTTCACCGTCACCGCCGTTAACGCTGCTGGAATCCCGCTCGCCTGGAGCCAGCCCCTGCCGGGTATTTCACTCACGCTGGTCCAGATCTTTTTGCTGGTCGTCCTTCTCCTGGCGGTCTTTTGGATTTCCGCGCGGACCAAGACCTTTCTGTTCAATCGATTTCTTGTGAACAGCGGATTGGAACGCTCGCTCCAGTACGCTATCTCCCAGATCGTTAGTAACATTGTCCTGGTTGTCGGCGTCTTCATTGTGCTCGACAACACTGGGATTCACCTCGGAACCCTGACCGTGTTTGCAGGCGCCGTGGGTGTGGGAGTCGGCTTCGGACTTCAAAATGTCGCAAGCAATTTCATTAGCGGTCTTGTTATTTTGGCGGAGCGGCCCATCACCATCGGCGACCGGGTTGAAGTCGCCGGTGTTGCGGGCCAGGTGCAGCAAATTCGCGCCCGCAGCACAGTGATTCTGACGAACGATAACATCGCCATGATTGTGCCAAACACGAGATTCATCGATTCGCCGGTCACGAATTGGACCTATGGAGATCCGCGGGTGCGATTTCGGGTTCCGGTCGGGGTCGCCTACGGCACGGATCTCGACCAGGTTTGCGAGGCGTTGCTCGAGGTGGCGCGAGCAAATTCGCACGTTTTGTCCGAGCCCCCACCGAACGTCTTTCTCGAGAAATTCGGAGAGAGCGCCATCGATTTCGAGCTGGTCGTCTGGAGCAATGAAATGAGCAATCGGCCACGCCGTTTCCGCAGCGACCTTAATTTCGCGATCGCAAAGAAATTCAAAGAACGCGGTATCGAAATCCCCCATCCACAACGCGATTTGAATTTCCGCAGAGGCGTCGTGCGGGTAGAGTTGGCAAGCGAGTCGTCGGCAGGCAATGTCCTACAGCCGCCTACGGTTGAGAAAAACGCGATCAAAGCGTAGTAAAGGATGCCGGTCGCCTACGGCGATAACATGGGATCGTCTCAAATATTTCCATTCCCGGACGGCACTGCCACCGTCCTTGGATATGAAGAGCTTCGGCGATACGATGCTTGGCGGAGCGCTTTTTCCAGCCGCGGCAAGGATCATCGCTACTACGAAATTATTGAGCACACGCTCGATAATGGCTTCGAACATTGTTATCTTCTCTTGCGCGATTCGACCGGAGTCATTCGGGGCATTCAGCCACTGTTTTTCGTCCGACAAAATCTGGTCGAAGGCGTTCCACTTTCTGTTCGCAAGGCAGTCGATTCGATCCGAAGAAAGTTCCCGAAATTTCTCACTCTCCGGGTGTTGATGGTTGGTTGCGCCGCGGGCGAGGGTCATTTGGGTGCGATTGACTCCAATGAGTCAGGTTGGGTCGCCAACGCTTTGCATCACTGTCTGCCAATGGTCGCGCGGGAAGCGGGAGCATCCTTGGTAGTCCTCAAAGATTTTTCATCGACATATCGCACCGCGCTGTCTGTTTTTTCCCGGAATGGCTTCGAACGAGTGCCAAGTATGCCGATGACGCGCCTATCATTACAATTCTCCAGCTTCGAGGATTACCTGTCACATCTCAGCTACGCCACGCGCAAGAGTCTTCGCCGTAAATTCCGAAAAGCGGAGCGAGCAAAGATTCAGCTGGAGATCGTCGATGACATCACTCTGCACCTGGATGAGATCTACCCGCTTTACCTCGCCGTGCACGAGCGCTCGGCGATGAAATTTGAAAAGTTAACCAAGGAATATCTCTCGCAACTAGGTCGAGTGATGCCCGACCGCGTGAAGTTCTTTATCTGGCGATTGGAGGGGCGAATCGTCGCCTTCAGTGTCTGCATCGTTCATGAAGGGATTATCTATGATGAATATCTCGGACTCGATTATAGCGTCGCCCTGGATCTCCATCTCTATTTCCGCACTTTTCGCGACATTTTGACGTGGGCGATCCGCCATCGGCTGACTACGTATTGCAGTAGTCCACTTAACTATGATCCGAAGCTGCATCTCGGCTGCGACCTGGCGCCTCTTGATCTCTACGTCATGCATACGACTCCTTTGCTAAACAGATTCTTTCGGCATGCGGTAAGATTGCTCGAGCCGACCCGGCACGATCCTGTGTTGCTGCGTTTCCGGAACGCGGCCGAGCTTCGGTGATGAAGGCGGAAGTTGCGCCCGGGGCGCAACCTGGGCTGGCCATCCAAAAACGGCTTCGTCTCACTCTTGGTTACGCCGATGTCTACCGCAATGCCAGCGACATCGAGCCCGAGTTGTGGGCAACGGCATTCGCCGATACTCCAAAGGATTTCACCTATTATCATCTTCTCGAGCAAACGATGCGCAGGTATTTCGATTACCGGTATTTGCTCGTTTTCGACGAAACCAATCAGCCGCGCGCGCTCCAGCCGCTCGTTCTTGCCACCCAAGATCTTGCTGCTTCGGCGGGAGAACGCTTCGCGCGACTTGTGGCCAGGTTACGGCTGCGCTTCGGTGGATTTTTTCAAAGCCGGATGGTGCTCGCCGGCTGCTTGGTTGGAGAAGGAAAAACGGGCCTGATTCGAAACAACGGGAACGTGCTTCCGATAGTCGCAGAAGCGCTTGAAAGGTTCGCCGAGAGCGAGAAAATTAGTCTCTTCGCCTTTAAGGATTTTCCGGTAGCGACCCGTGAGGCGTTCGACCATTTGGGGGAAGCGGGTTATATCCGGCTCGCCGGCTTTCCATCGCTCGCGCTCAATCTGGATTTCGCGTCTTTTGAGGAATACATGAAAACGCGGCTAAGCAAAGTTACTCGCAAGAGTCTGCGCCGGAAATTCCGCGCAGCCGACACCGCTTCGCCTCCATTGACCCTCGAGGTGCTGCTGAACGCTGAAACCGCGATCGATGAAATTTACCCGCTTTATTTGGCAGTGGCAAAGCGAAGCAACGTGCGCTTTGAAATCTTCACCCGCGAATATTTTCTGGAAGCAGGTCGGATAGCCCCTGGCAGATTTAGATATTTTGTCTGGAGACAAGGGGGGCAAGCCGTGGCCTTCAGTTTTTGCACGATTTGGAACGGAACTCTTTACGACAACGATATTGGACTTGATTACACCGTAGCGAACGAATTGAACCTGTACTACGTCACGTTCCGCGATTTGTTGAACTGGGCATTGGAGAATGGCCTCCGTCGCTATGCCAGCGCGCCATTTAATTACGATCCCAAGTTGCACCTGCGCCTGGAGCTGCAGCCAGTCGATCTCTACGTAAAACACACCTCGCCAATTTTGAACTTACTGATAAGGAGTTTGGCGCCGGTTTTCGAGCCGGCGCGCTCTGACCCGATCTTGCGCCGCTATTTGGACCAGCTGAAATGATGGTAACGCTCAAAAAATTTGTGCTTAATCCGTGGGTCCAACTCGCTTTCAGCGTGCTGTGCGTGACCGCTTCGGAAGTATTTCTCAAGCGCGGCGCAGTCGAAGCTCCGAAATTGGGCTGGCGTCTCAACTGGACCGGCGTTTCCGGGCTTGCTTCGTTCGATGTCTGGATAGGCATTTTGTTCGTTGTCGCGAGCTTTATCAGCTGGCTCTACGTTCTTCGGTTTCTTCCGCTCACGGTTGCGTTTCCGGTGTCTAATTTCGCCCACGTCCTGGTGCCCCTGAGTTCCTGGGTTTTTCTCGATGAGACAATCTCGATCCTGCGCTGGTCCGGCATCGGCCTCGTCTTGATCGGAATTTTCATTGTCGCCAAACCGGTTGCGCGGATGGAGGAGAAACTGTGACGATGATTTCTGCGCTCCTGATTTTCCTGGCGCTCGTCCTTTTTATCACAGGACAGCTCTTACTTAAGCACGCAATGGAAAGTGAGCTTTACAGCGCCCGTTTCATGAAGTTTTTCATCACCGGACTGAGCGCGATGACATCCTCCTTTTTTATTACCCTGGGGCTGTTGCAGCGCTACGACCTAAGTTACCTTTATCCTTTTCAAGGCCTCAGCGTTGTCATTATCAGCCTTCTTGCCGCCGCGATCTTGCGCGAAAAATTGACAGCGCGACTCTTTTTCGGAGCTGCGCTGATCAGCGTCGGCGTCGTGCTGGTTTCACTGAGCTAGGACAGGCCAAAGCGCCTCGAAGGCGGTCTGATTAATCGAGCGGACTGTTTCCTCAGACGGAAGATTTATTTTCGGGTGATCCATTTGCGAGGCGAATCGCTGCTTTCGACGCGCATATATCGGGCGCGAGTAAGCGCCACACATGTCGCCGCCCATGATTGCGGCATGTTCTCGCAGGGTTTCGAGGCCCCATCGAACATCTTCCAGAGTGAACTTGCCATTCTCCCAATTGGTCCAGCTCACCGCCGGTGCCAGGCAATCAAGATCAACGGTGACGTAAATAGCCGAGCCAGCCAGATCGCGGGCGAATTGCTCAAAACGCTGGCGCCAATCGCTGCGCAAAATCGCGCCCCGGCGATAGCGATCTTTGAAAGGACGGTCATCGGCCCACGGATGCACTTCCAGCGTGCCGGCACGTTCCGCCTTGCGGTTTCCAAACAGTTGATGAGGCCACCAACATTCGAAGTTACCGCAGCCCCAGATGGCTACCCGGCGAACGTGTGGCAATTCTAGGACGCGATTAATCCAACTGCCGCAACACCAGCGCGGCGGCCGAATATCCCAATCGGGATGATTATCGAAAGAAACGAGAGTTACCGGCTCCGCCACACCGCGGATCCATAATCCGCTCAGATGATGAAAGTCGCCTGAGCCGTAGAGAATAAAATTACCAATCTGCGATTCCATTTCACGGAAGAACTTCGCCACTGTCCGAGGCGAGACGGAGAAACGCAGCCGGGGACCCCAGGCCGTGCAATCGATCGTCGGCATATTCACGTCGATCCCACGCCAGGCATTATCGAGATCGAGATGAACCGCCCGTTTCGGATCGCTCACGGGCTCGCCCGCGACCGAAAACGCGATTCACTGGCACGCGCAACCCGCAGATTTTCCGCCGCCTCGGCGAAGTCCGGATTGAGCCTGAGCGCTTCATCAAACTGGACGATAGCCTGCGAAGTCTGCCCGCTTCGCAAATAGGCCAACCCAAGTCCGTTCATGGCATCGGCACGGTTAGGCACCTGCTTGATCACCTGTTCGAATGCCGCCCGCGCGCCATCCAGTTCGCCGCGTGCAAGCAGCGCATTGGCCAGGGCAAGGCGAGCCTCGAGGAAATCCGGCTGTTTCTCCACTGCCTTGCGCAGGTCAGAAATTGCGTCCTCTAATTTTCCTTCTTTGATCAGGGTCAGGCCGCGATTGTAAAGTGCGGGAGCGAAATTCGGGTTGATGTCCAAGGCGGCGTTTATCTGCGCCGTCGCTTCTTCGCTGCGACCCAATCGACTAAGGGCGTGGGCATAGTCATAGCGAAGGTCAGGATTTTTCGGATCGCCGGACAAGGCCAGTTGGTACTGTTCGGCGGCCGCATCAAACTTTGACTCGCTTTGCAAGACCAACGCCAATCCATAGTGAGCGGCCGCGTGCCTGGGATCGAATCGCAGGGCGGTTCTGTATTCTTTGGCTGCCGCCTCAAGCTGTCCATCATGCTGGAGGCTATTCCCGTATTCGTAATGTTGTCGCGCACCGACCGGAAGGTCTTGCACGATCCAGGCATTGCGTTGCAGCAGTGGCACCGAACTGTGAACCTGCCACAACCAAAGCGCCGTTAAGGGCAAGACAAACGCCATCGCCCATTTCGCGCCGTGCAGGAGCCACCCATGAAAAGCGCCCCGCGGCAGTATTTCCGCCGTCCCGCCACTGAGACCAAGCGATTGCCGGGTGGAACTTTCGCGCACTTTCCAGATAAACCCGTCGTAATAAAAATGCAGGAGGGCCGAGGCCGAGACAACGCCAGTCAGCACACGCTTAATTGTCTCGAGTTGCAGTTGCGAATTAAAATAGGCAAGCGAGCCGTAGGCGAAGATCAAACCGAGATAAAGGCCAACGAGAGATCCGCTGCGTCGAAAAACAAAGCGCATAAAGCCGCCAATGCTGCTGTCTTTTTCAACCCGATTTCGATTATAAATCCAAACAAGAGAGAGATATTGCACGTCATGGAAAACCTCGAACAAAGCAATGCCAACCAGCAGATTTGCGACGCCATTGTTGCAATACCACCAAAAACTGATGCTGGTGACTAAGAGCGCGATTTTGACGGGATTGGCCCGTTTCCCATTGACCCAACCCCAGAGGAAATTTGCAACGAAGACGATTGTAACGGCTACCGCGAGGAAAATAAGAGCCCGTTGCAAGATCTGTAGCGTCCACGGCGGAACGAAGGGAACGCCGCTGGCATAAAACGCCCCCAGCGTATCGGTCATCCTCTGCGACGAAAGAACTACGGCTGCGGCAAACCAGATTGCGCAAAGGGCAAAGTCAAGACGCCGGGTAAGTGCCGCGAAGGATCCGGTTTTGGCATCGTAGATCCGGCAAAATCCGTAGGTTTGCATCATTCCATGCCAGACGCCCCAAAAGAAGACGACGAGCACGATCCCTTTGAGATCCCACGAGTAGAACGCGACGCAGGTGGCAAGGAGAAAGAGCGGGGCAAGGATAAATCGCCACCGGAAGCGTTCGAATAATGCCCGATCGCCATAAGCTCGGATCATTCCGGGCAAATGGTGACCCATTGCTCCAAAAGCGGCCACGAACAGGTAGATGTCCTGGGCACTCCACCGCGCTTGAACAAGGGCAAAGGCTGGCAGCAGCAGCAAGGGCGTGCCAACGTAGAGAATCAAATCACGCCAGCTATTCAGGATCCAGTAATTGCGGCGTGACACGGCCGCTACGGGTGGAACCGTTTGAGGGCGCGAGAATGCGGTGACGTATTGCAAGGCGGCTAATTATTTCCCGATTGAGCCGGAAAATCAACGATGCGCGCAACAGAGCGTGATATTGCGAACCAGTTGAACAGAGAATCGTGAATAAGAACTCGCATCAAAAAGGCACTGAAACTGACTTCTTCTGCCGTGTGCGGAGCGCTTTTCGTGTCTTTGCGCGAAGGTCCTCTGAAGTGCTTGGCAGCGCCTGGGCATTCATCGGTGCCATCGGGATTATTGCCATATGGGCGGTCACGGGTCCGACGTTTCATTTTTCAGATACCTGGCAGCTCATCATCAATACCGGAACAACCATCGTCACATTTCTGATGGTATTCCTGATTCAAAACACCCAGAATCGTGACGCCAAGGCGGTCCATCTCAAGCTGGATGAGTTGATTCGAGCGATACAAGGGGCGCGCAATCATCTGGTCGATCTGGAAAAACTGTCGGACGAGGAACTGAAAAACCTGGAAGAACAGTTTACCCGTTTGCGCGAACAGGCTCAGAAGGCAACCGACCGCGTGTCCGAATTGCAAGCTTCGGAGAAGATCTAACCGGTGGCGGTTCTGGGGCCTTCGCTTCTCCGGTTCGAAGAAAAATTTTTCCGCTTGGACAAAGCTCGAAAACTTCGCAGTTCGAGCAGTCCGGTTTGCGGGCGAAACAGCGGCGTCGCCCGTGCCAGATAAGCCAGTGGCTCCAGAGCGTCCAATCCTCGCGCGGCACCTGGCGCATCAAATCCTGTTCGATTTTCGCCGGATCGCTTTGCCTGGTTAAGCGAAGTCGATTCGTCAGACGCATGACATGCGTGTCGACAACGATGCCGATATTTTTCCCAAACGCGTTTCCCAGAACCACGTTTGCGGTTTTCCGTCCCACTCCGGGCAAGGCCGTTAAATCCTCCATTGTCTGAGGAACTCTGCCCCCATATTTCGAAACGATCGCCTCTGTCGCGGCGCGAATGCTTTTCGTCTTGCTGCGAAAAAACCCGGTTGAGCGAATTTCATTTTCCAGAGTCGCCGGGTTCGAATTCGCGAAGGCGGCTGCCGTTGGATATTTTTTGAACAACTTCGGGGTCACCATATTGACCCGCTTATCTGTGCACTGGGCGCTCAGGATGGTTGCGATCAGAAGTTGGAGAGGATTTTTGAAGTCCAACTCGCAATGGGCGTTCGGGTAAACCTGTCGAAAGCGCTTCACCAGTGCGCGCACGCGCTCGCGAGAGGTCATCCGCTCAGAGCGTCAACGATTTCTACGCCACCAGCGATGATGGCGCACTCGCGCAACAAATACGCTTCCACGCCGCAGGATCCGCCGCGCCCACGCGAATTCGCTGGCAAGAATGGCAAGTCCAATTGGAATGACAATGATAGAAGGACCTGGGAGCACCACCATCACGGCGCCGAGAAGGAGAACTGTGAAACCGATTACCCCGATCACAACTTTACGCGCCACCGGCATGCGATCGAGACCAAACCGCGCAGTTAGAAGTTGTTGCCAACGGCGCAGATGAGTTGACCCGGGAAAAGCGATCTCGTCTTCCGCCGCATTTTCAACCTCAACCCTCATGTTCTCCATCCGGATTTGTCAGGGCAAAGCTGCTCAATTTTTGCTCTAGATGCGGCGGCACATGCGCCAAAATTATCGCATCATCACCTTCGTAGCTCAGATCGAGGACGTGGCCGACGCGATGCACCTCGGCAATCAAATTAGATTCGCTGAGCGGGACGCGAAAGCGAGAGCGAAGCCGCCATGCCCCCAGGGCTGATTGCAGGGCTTCGATAAGTTGCTCGATCCCCTGCCCCGTCTTCGCCGAGATCGCCACGCTTCCCGGAAATCGTTGCCGGAACGCTTTGGCGAGATCCGGATTTTCGAGAAGGTCCACCTTGTTAAAAACGATCAGTGTTTGCTTGCCGAAAGCACCCAGCTCATTCACTACGCTATCGACCGCCTGCATTTGCTCGTCGACCCGGGGATGGCTCAAATCGACAACATGAATGAGCATGTCGGCCTCACTCACTTCCTCCAAAGTTGCTTTGAATGATTCGATCAATGTATGCGGCAGTTTGCGCAGAAAGCCGACCGTGTCGGTCAGCAAAACGCGCTGTTTGTTCGGTAAGACAAGACTCCGCGTAGTCGGATCGAGGGTGGCGAAGAGTTTGTCGGCCGCCAGCAGATCTGCGCCGGTCATCAGGTTCAAGAGTGTCGACTTTCCGGCGTTGGTATAGCCGACCACGGTCGCGACTGGCCATTGGTGCCGCTTCCGGCCTCGGCGTTGCACGCTGCGAACTTTTCGCACCCCCTCCAGCTCGCGCTCGAGTCGGGCGATGCGTTCCTGCACCCTCCGCCGGTCCACTTCGAGCTGGGTCTCGCCCGGGCCACGCGTGCCGATGCCGCCGGTTTGTCGCGACAGGTGATTCCACATGCGCGTCAGCCTGGGCAACAAATATTGCAGCTGGGCCAATTCGATCTGCAGCCGGCCTTCACGGCTACGCGCGCGCTGGGCAAAAATGTCCAGAATGAGCTGGGTACGATCGAGAACTTTACGGGAGAGCAAATTTTCGAGATTGCGACCCTGTGCGGGAGAGAGCTCGTCGTTGAAGATGACCGAGGTCACTTGTTGCGTTTGGACCGAGCTCCGAAGCGCTTCGGCCTTGCCTTTGCCGATGTAAAAAGGCGCCGTCGGTTTTGATAATTTTTGTGTAATTGTATCAACCACTTCCGCGCCGGCTGAGCTTGCCAGTTCGCGCAATTCCTCCATCGAATCGCGCAACTCCCACTTCGAAATACCGTCCTGCTCGAGCCCGATCAGAAGCGCGCGTTCCTGTTGCTTTTTCGGCCTTACCTCGATCATCCCTGCGCGAATTGATGCGAAATCGCGCGGATCGCTTCCGGATGTGAAAATGTCGTCAAATTCAGCTGCGGAAAACTACTTTGATGCCGAAACCAGGTCAACTGCCGCTTGGCGTAGCGGCGCGTCGCCTGTTGAATCCTCGCGACACAATCATCAAGCGAAATCTCACCAGCAAGCAGTTCCCGGATCTCACGCAACCCCAAAGCGCGTTCGGCCGTCGGCCCAATATTGTTCAGCGCTCGCACTTCTTCGACGACCCCCTGATCGAACATCGCCCTCACTCTATTGTTGATTCGGTGGTAGAGATCGTCCCGGTCGCGAATAAGAAAAGTGCCCGGAGTTGTCGTCGTCTCCGCCCCGTAGCATTCGGCGGCGGAAACAGCCGCAGCAGGAACCGTTTGCCCATATCGCAGTGAGCCATCCCGCCTGTCAACGGAGGCGATTTCAAGCGCGCGCATTACCCGCCGCGGATTTCTGCGATCGATTCGCGACGCGAGCTTGGAGTCGAGGTTGGTTAACCGGGAAACCTGTTCGCTCAATGACAGTTTGTTGAATTTAAGGCGCGTTTCCGGATTGGGCGGCGGCGCATCAAACCCGTGGGTAAGTGCCCTGACGTAAAGTCCGCTTCCGCCAACGACAATCGCTCTCTTGCCGCGCGATCGAATCTCGGCCAGGGCACACGACGCCATCTCGCAGAATTTCGCCGCTGACATCGGTTCACTTAGCGGTACCGAGCCGAGGAGATGATGTGGTACCCCTCGCTGTATCTCGGCGTCCGGTTTTCCGGTCAGAATGTCTGCGCCCCGATAAATTTGAAACGCATCAGCGTTAATGATCTCGGCGTCGAGCCGCTCGGCCACTTCCGCTGCAAGAACGGATTTGCCGACCGCGGTTGGGCCTACCAGGAAAACCGCGTCAAACATAAAACAAGTCGGGAGACGCGCGGGCTTGCCGCCGCGTCTCCCGATTGATCAAACAACTTAGTTCCGCGCGTGTTCGCTCGATTTCGCCCCGCTCACGACCAGTTTTCGGCCGAGAAACTCTTTGTCATGAAGTTCCGCTACGGCCCGCTTGGCTTCTTCGACGGTATGCATTTGCACAAAGGCGAAGCCTTTCGAACGCTGGTTATGCTTGTAGCTGACAACCTCCGCATTTTGAACGTGCCCGACGCCATTGAAGAGCTCGAACAAATCGCTCTCTGTCGCATCGAAGGAAAGATTACCGACGTAGAGACGCGGCGAAGTGACTGCGACGCTTTCTGGTTTACGCGATACCCGGGCTGGCTGTTCGCGTTGTGGATGCGAGCCATTCCGTGTTGCCGGCTTGCCCGCATTCTTTCCGTCGCCGAAAAAAGCGACGATCTTTGCCCAAAGGCCCTGCTTCGGCGCTGCTTTCGGCGTCGAACGTGGCTGACGCGACCGCGCGTCTCCGCCTCTTCGTCGGGAGCGGCCGCGCCCACTGCGCGAGCTTCTCCCGGATGATTGAGATTTCATATTTGTCCTCAGTGATTGTCCCGTGATTTGGCGGGCGGAGCGCATCAATTGATGCACAGCCTGCGGCGCGCGAACCTTGGGAAGTCCGCTCAAGTTGATCGGCAATTTGCAACGCCGCGGGAAACTCCGCCCCGTATCGCCGGAAATGCTTCAATAGCCACGCCGCTGTCTCAAGCCAACGAACCAGGGGAAATGCGAGACGTCGCATCATAATTCCAAAAATCTGATCGTCACAAGCGGATGTGGAAAATTGAAGGGTTCCCGACATCGTTAACGCGCCATTATCGGCGACTGAGGGGCTATTGCAAGCGGCGGCTATCTGTTTCGCGGGCCGAGCAGTTTGTCGCGAATCGAATAGTAGCGCGACTTTAGGTATTGTTTTGGGCGTTCTTGCTGGATTGGCCGGGCCCAGTGGCGCGAGAAACTTCGGCGCGTCAATCGTGGCTCATAGCCAAAATGCGGCATTAAGTCGCGACAATGCCATTCCACCCATCCAATCTCGTCGCCGGACAGCTCATGTTCCCAGCTCTGGACGCGCTCGGAACTGATGGCAGCAAAATCCCGCTCTGCCGCAGAATTGCCCGCCCAAAGCTTTCCCGCCTTCGTTGGAGTGAGAACAACGTCGCGCTGGAACTTCACATCCAAATGCTCGCACACGCGCTTCATTTCCGGCTCAGGATCAGTGGCCAGTTTTTCGTAACGGATCACAACCGCCGGGATTTCTCCCCTTTCAGCACGAAAGGCCAATTGCGCGGCCTGCAGCCAATGCGAAACGCAATAGTAGATGGAGAACTCGCGCGTCTTTCGCGTTTTTTCCAGCGCGATCTGCGCTGCCAAGATAGCCCTCGGATCGCGTAAGGTCAGTAGAATCTTGCATTTTGGAAAGCGCTCTAGAATCTGCGGAATGAAACGCCGGTTGGCTGGAGTCTTCTCTATCCAGCGAACGATGGAATCGATTGGATGGCCAAGCGCCTCCGCGTAAGCCTCGATCATCAAAACGAGCAAATCTTTATCGGCGTTCTCGAGATCGAACGCCTTGGTTTCAAAGCGATGACGGAATTCGGCGATTGGGAAATGACTGTAATCAACCTTCTCCCATTCCGGTTGGCCGCCGAATAGGACACGCGCGAGCGCTTCTCGCGTCAGGTAATCGAATTGAGCGCGCCGGCCGGCGTTCCCATATTTATTTAAAACGGTCGGAAAATATGCTGTTTCCTCGGGCAGAACGAGTAATTCGGGGTGACCATCGAGCAAAGCGATGAGGAGAGTTGTGCCGGACTTGGCCTGACCAGCCGCGAAACAGGCACGTTGCTCAAACGGGAGCCACGCGCTCATTCCATCTGCATCCTGCGAAACCACTCAACGAAGAGCGGTAGCCCTTCCCGCAATTTTGTGGATGGCCGGTAATTTAGGAGTCGCCTCGCCTTGGTAATGTCGGCGCAGGTTAGCGGCACGTCTCCGGCCTGTTCGGGCAACTGATTGATCTTTGCCTTTTTCCCCACAGCCTCTTCGATTTGAGCGATCAACTCCTTTAGTTCGACGGTTTCGCTCTCCCCTAGATTGATGATTTCGAACATCGTCCCCTCATATTTCAGGGCCGCCATCACACCCTGAATGATGTCGTCGATGTAAGTATAATCCCGACGCGTCGTGCCGTCTCCGAATTGATTGATCGGCCGGCCAGCCAATATGCGGCGGGTAAATTGATGAATTGCCAGGTCGGGCCGTTGTCGCGCGCCATAGACGGTGAAGAAGCGCAACGCCACCACGCGCATTTGGTAGAGATGTGAAAACGTCGAGCACAGAAACTCGCCCGCAATCTTGGTGGCGGCATAGGGGCTGATCGTCTGTGTCAGATGAAACTCCTCTGAAAATGGAACCGTTTTGCAGATTCCGTAAACGGAAGAACTGGAAGCGAAAATAAACCTCTCGATTCCGACGGTACGGGCGGCATCGAGCAAATGCAGTGTGCCGCTTACGTTGGCATCGTAATACAATTGTGGTTGCGCGATCGAGGGTCGGACGCCTGCGCGCGCGGCGAGATGGGCGACGGCATCGAATTTTTGGTCGTGAAAAAGTGTCCGGACTGCGTTGTTGTCGCGCAAATCGATTTCATAAATCGGTACGTCGTTTTTGACTGCTGCGAGATTCGACCATTTGATTTGCGGATCGTAAAAATCGTTGAAGTCGTCCAAAATTGCAGCCTGATAGCCATCGGCTAGTAATTTTTCAACCAAATGCGAGCCGATGAACCCCGCGCCGCCAGTAACGAGAACGCGCATGGCGCGAGCGTAAAGACGAAGCCAAATGCGAGCAAGCGTGTCGCACTTTATTTGGGCCTGTTCCTTGGCGCTGGACTAAGCGTGCTGATCTGGCGCCTGTTGCCGGAACTGACACGGCCTACTCGTCTTGATCTCGCATTTCAACTACCGTCGGCATTCGAGCTTGCGTCACTGCCGCCCGCCACCCGTTTCGATTTCCCGCTTGGCAACGAAAACGGCGCATTCGCTTACAACGCTCAACGTTTCACTGAAAATCATCACCTCGGCGACGACTTAAACGGAATTGGCGGTGAAAACAGCGATTTGGGCGACCCGATTTATGCCGTCGCGGATGGCCGGGTATTACTCGCCCGGGACGGGGGCCCTGGCTGGGGAAACGTGGTTATTGTGCTGCATGCGATTGAAGAAAATGGTCGGCGCCGTTATGTGCAATCCTACTACGCCCATTGCGATGAGTTGCTGGTCAGGCCGGAGCAGGAAATCCATCGCGGCCAACAAATCGCGACGGTCGGCACTGCCAACGGTCGCTACTTCGCTCATCTTCATTTTGAAATGCGCGAATTCATCACCCCTTTCATCGGACCAGGTTATCGAGAAAAGACTAATGGCTGGCTGAACCCGACCGAATTCATCAATTCGCATCGGGGCGCGCCGGCGGATGACGTGGGGCGCACACACCCGTGACGATAAATTTCGATTGCCCGTTCGAAATGATTCAGCTGCGATTTATGGTCGGACTTGGTTTATCGAGTGCTCGCCAGCAGTACCACGCGACGGCTGAGCGATATGGTCGCCACTTTTTCCCGTGTTGAAGCATTTGTTTGGGAGTCGGTAGTTTTCGTTTTCCAAAAATCTTGGCGAATCCCTTCCGCACTCCATAGTCGTGCACCGGCCAGACATCAGGTCGAGCAAGCTCGAAGAGCAACAACATTTCCACGGTCCAGCGTCCAATCCCGCGAACCTGAACTAAGCGTTCGATAATCTCTTCATCGCTCATCCGGGCCATCTGGCGGGCAGTCGGCACGGTGCCGTCGAGAGTCTTTGCCGCGAGATCTTTCAGTGCAGCCACTTTGCTACGCGATAAACCGGCTGCGCGAAATTTCTCGTCTGCAGTTTCGAGAACCAGTTTCGGATCGAGAAACCTTCGCTTGGGGAAGAGCTGGCGCACCCGCTTCCAGATGGTGGCTGCGGCCTTGCCACTGAGCTGTTGATAAGCAATCGATTCCGCGAGCGCATCGAACGGTCGCACCCCGGCCTGAGGCACAAGTTCGTATCGCGGGCTGGCCGCCATCAAAGCGGCGAGGCGCTGATCGGTGCTGGCGAGATGACGGTGCGCTTCCTCGTGCATGCACCCGATTCTAGCGAATGTTCTTTATTCGCAACAAGAATGGGACGCGCGAAATACTCACTCGCAGCGAATCTGCTTTTGCATTCCTTGGGAAATGGCGACACTCCTCACCTACTATGGCCACGCTGGGTTTAAACTCAGCACCCCGTCCGGAAAAACTGTTCTCATCGATCCCTGGCTAAAGAATCCGACTTGGGAAAAAGGGGAGGAAGAACTAAAGGCACTCGATCAAGTCGATTTGATCTGCCTCACCCACGGTCATTCTGATCACGTCGGCGAGTCGGTAGAGATCGCGAAGAAAACCAAGGCGAAACTCGTCGCTACTTACGATCTGGCGGCCGCGATGCGGACCGCATTGGGTTACCCCAAGGATCTGGCTGACTCGGAATTGATCGGGCATTTTGGCGGGGAAATTTTCGCATTGGAAGGCGAACTGACCGCGCGCTTCGTCCCGGCGTGGCATGGCAGCGCCGTTATACCGGACCAAAAGTCGGCGCCAGTCTATGGTGGAACTCCGAGCGGAATTGTGCTTTCGATTCGTGGTGGCCCAACCATTTACCATACAGGGGACACGGATTTATTTTCCGATTTGGCCCTGGTCCCGCGTCCGAGGCCAATTGATTGGATGCTCGTCTGCATGGGAGGCCACTTCACCATGGGGCCAGAACGTGCGGCTGATGCGATTGAATTGGTCAAGCCGCGCTTTGTTATTCCGATCCATTTCGGAACGTTCCCGCCCCTTAAAGGCACGCCCGCGATGCTTGAGCAGGAGATGAAGAAACGCGACTCAAAATCAAAAATGCGGGTAATGAAGCCAGGCGAAAAGCTGGACATCTCCGGTAGTTAAATAGAGAAAGAAGCCGTGCCACAACAGGCTGCCAATCGATATCCAACACTGCGCATGAAAAAATCTGGCTTAATCGTCGTTCTGTCCCTCCTCGCAGGATTGCTGAGAGCGGGCCCGCCCCAAGAGGTCGTCGTAACGCAAACAAATCCACCCCCGCCAACCCCGATTGATCTCGTCGATGTGGAAAGCGGTTACGTTTTTCAAAGCGATCTGAACCACGGCGGAAGCCAGGGGAAACAGGACGAGCTCCAAAATTATATCGAATACACTCATCGCTTTCTCTTAAGCGGAAATCTATATTTGCACGCCGGTCTGGCCTACAGCCGGTTCGACTTTGACGGCACACGGGCACCAGTCCCGAACCATTTGCAGAGCGCTGCCGGCGTCATTGGTCTTGATTATATGCAAGGAGACGAGCTTGGTGCCTTCATCCAGGTGCGCCCTGGGTTCTACGGCGAAAATAATTTCGATAGCTCGACGTTTGACGTTCCGTGGCTTGTCGGCCGTTTCTTCACGCTCCAGCCCAGGAAATTTTACGTTCTCCTTGGAGTAGGCGGCGCGTTCTTGCGTGGTGGATATCCTGTCTACCCGATCGTGGGCATCGTTTATATTTGGAATGATCAGTGGCAACTGAAAGCGGTTCCGCCGGAACCGCGTTTGATCTATTCGCCGACCAAAAAGCTCGATCTCTGGATTGGAGGCGAATTAGCCGGCGGTTCCTATCGCATTGATGAGCACGATGAATTCTTTGGGCCCCACGTTACAAAACTTCGCAACGCTCAAGTGGACTTTACTGATTATCGGGCGGGAGGCGGTCTCACCTACGAAGTGAGCAAGAACCTCGATGTCGACCTCGGCGCCGGCTGCTCGATTCAAAGGCATTTCGCTTATCACCGCGCTGGCGAGAATTTCCGCACCGATCCCTCGCCTTACGTTCGGCTCGAGATTAAAGCCCACTTTTAGGGGAACATCTCGTCGAGCTTTCTCGCTAATCGCTGGTCGCCGCGGACCTTCAACCGGCCGCTCAACGTCGCCCAGAGACCCGACAAGTGTCCGTTGGACAATGCCACCCAATCTCTGTCGCTTGTGATAAAGGTCACGTTCGGATTGTTGATTTTACCGCGGCCGATCTTGGATGTGCCGTTATTTACCTCGATCCACCACCACCCGCCTGCCGGGCCGCTGAGTTCAAATTGATAACGGGCATGAATTCCGATTGCCTTTTCGGGGCGAAAGCTCTCCCGCATTCCGTCGAAAACATCCTGGGGGACTGAATTCTCAGGCTCGGCTGCGTGCAGCCCTGTCAAACCGACCTGCGCCACGAGTATCGGCATGGTTAAGAAGAAGAGCAGGCCTCTCGCTTTCACAAAACAACAACGTTCCATTTACTGTTCAATCCGCCTCAACAACAGGGCGGCGCCGACAAAGGTCACGATTGCGCCAAGTAACATGACGACGAGATCGATTCCGTAAAACGCCGGACCCGCCTGGTACAAATTCACCAGGCGAAAGGCGCGACAGAAATGGGTGAGCGGGAAGAATTCCGCCACCCACTGAATGATCGGCGGCAGATGTTCGAGCGGCGCGAATGCACCGGAAAGAACGAAAACAGGCAGGAGAAAGAAAACGGAGAACTGGATTGCTTGGGTTTGCGTGCGCGAAATCGCGGAAATAAGAAGACCGAGACCAAGCGAACAGAGAAGAAAAAGAAGGCAAACCAGCGCGAGAACGAAGGGCGAGTTGAGCCTGACCTCGAAATGAAAGGCGACCAGAAGCAGGATCATCAGAATAATCAGCGCAGAAATCGCCAGATAGGGCACGATTTTCCCAAGAACGATTTCGCCTCGTCGGAGGGAGGTAACCATCAGCTGGTAGAGGGTGCCCGATTCGCGTTCGCGCGCAATCGTACACGCCATCAACGTAACGGTGAGCAATTGCAGGATGAGCCCGATAATTCCTGGAGTGACATAATCAATGAACCTCGATTTCGGATTATAAAGAATTTGCGGCTTTACCTCCCACGGCGTCATGGCGGAGACGAATTGCTTGCGTACTTCCACTGGCAAATTTTTCGCGAGGTCGAAAACCTCTGCCGGCAATGAATCGATCATGACCTGCCTTTCGCCCAGTTGGAATTCCCCGAGGCTGCGTTGCAGCGCGCCGGTTAGCGCGTCGGAGGTGTTGGTGTCGCTTCCGTCGACATAAATAGGAAGTGGCTTGGGATCGCCATTGACCAGGCTTTCGCTCCAGCCGTTTGGGATAACGAGGGCCGCCTGCACATGGCGGCCAATTAAATCGGATTCATTCGTCGTATCAGGCGACGCGATCTTCCAGGCGAACGTTTTGTTTTTTAAAACAATATCGACGAAACGCTGCGCGCGATCGGACAGATCGCGATTGATCAGCAACGCCGGAACACCGGTGGGTTCTCCAGCTTCGAAAGCGTAGCCAAAAATGATCGTAAAAAGCGGAGGCAGGATTAAAAGCAATACCAGCACGCGCTTATCGCGAACGATGTGAAGAAATTCCTTGCGGGCGACGCTGGCAATCGCGCTGAGGGAAAGCCGTTTCATGAAATCGGGTTGATCATCGTGTCGTAGCCCTGGGAATAAACGGTAAAGACGTCTTCCATGTCGGGTTCGACCCACTTTTCGCCTTTAAACTGCAAATCGGGAAAGGGCCATTGAGTCTTCCATCGGGTAACCAAGCGCTCGGGATCGGCCGAATAAACGCGCAAACGTCCGCTACGGAGTGAGACTCCAAGGACACCCGGTTCGTCGCGTAATTGTACCAGTGCTCCCATGATTGGCTCGACATTTACTTCAAGCAACCGGACACGAAAGGAATGAATCAGCGCGCGTGGAGTGGCCTTGGCCAGCAAACTTCCTCGTGCCAGAAAGCCCACTTCAGTGCAGCGTTCCGCTTCATCCATGTAGTGAGTGGTGACAAAAATGGTCACCCCGCGATTGCTGAAATCATAGAGTAAATCCCAAATCTGCTGCCGGTGAACCGGATCCAATCCGGAGGTTGGCTCGTCCAGAAAGAGGAGCGGCGGGTCGTGGATGATCGCGCAACCCAGGGCCAATAATTGCCGCATGCCGCCAGAGAGACTGCCCGCGGTTGCATCGCGCTTGCCTTCAAGGTCGATTAAAGACAAAACCTGATTGATCCGCCCATCGATCGCGCGCGACGGTACGCGGTGAGCGCCGGCAAAGAATCGGAAATTCTCCGCTACCGTAAGATCGCGATACAGGCTGAAGCGCTGCGCGACGTAACCAAATTTAGATCGGACCGCGTGACGCTTTCGCCAAACATCCGCGCTGTCAATGGTCGCCGAACCACCCGTTGGGCGGGTTAATCCGCAGAGCATCCTCATTGCAGTGGTCTTGCCCGCACCATTGGCGCCAAGAAAACCGAAGATCGTGCCCGCGTTAATGTCGAAGGTCAGATCACGAACGGCTTCGAACCGACCGTAACATTTCGTCAGGCCACGTAATGAGATGACCGGGCGCGTCATGGCCTTTGTATTGCGATGTCATTGCAGGATTTGCAACCGCGGCCGCGTCGCCTAGAAGTTTGGCCATGAGAAAAGTCCCCGTTCTTCACTTCTCGATCGCGCTCCTGACGATGCTGGTTTTGCGGGCAGCATCGGCCGACCCGCTGGCGGAGCTGAGCAGCTTTTCCGTTTTCGATAAAGTAGACCTGGCGGCGTTGGCCAAAGGCGACCCGAAAACAGCGCATGGTCAGCCAATGAGCAATCCGCGTTATCTTTCGGTGCAGAGCTGCTATGTCGCGCCGGGTGCCCCTTCGCAGCATTTGGAGGCTTTGCGAAGCTGGAACCCGGCGCCACATCGTGAGCTGAAGGTCATTTTGCACTTCGACGTGCCGGGCTCCCCCACGGAAAGCGCATTTGCCAAAATCAAAAGCGCGCCTGACATCGCACCGGTACGCGCCTTTGTCGCCGCTACGACAAAAATGTCGCCCGATTTGCAGTTGAGCCGCGATGAGGCAGCCAAATGGAAAGGTGGGGAGGGCGCCTTGAATGGCACAATGGGCGATTTCTGGATGAGCGTCCTGGCGGGACGTGCACGCGCGTTCGTTTCAGGTGGAACTTCGGCGTTGCCTCCCTACGATCACGCTGGAAGTCCTGTGCGCGCGGGAGATGAATTGAACGGGCTGCTTCGGGAACAAGGAAAAATCCGCAAGCAATTTTCCGGATTCCTCGAGAGCACTGGAATTGGACGCGGTGCCGCTTCGTTAAGGCCGGAATTGTATTGGGAAATGCTTAACGTGGACGATGTCGCGGCCGTTGCCTTAGGGGGATTTTACAGCCGACCCAGTGGCAGCGCCGCGCAGGCAGCCGACACATTTTACTATGCCAGCGGCGGCTTTTATGCCGGACTAACTCTTTATCAGATGTGGCCTGTCGATATCGGCGGACGTGCCTCGACACTTGTCTGGCGCGGCGACATGATCGCCTCCGCATCGCTGGCAAGTTTGCATGGAGTGGAAAAGCTGGCTTCCGAGTCGGCGATGATGAAAGATGTAGCGAAATCGATCACAGTGTTTCGTAAAGAGAGCGCACGCTGAAGATGCCTGCTATTTTTAGTAGAGGCATTGCGTTTGCGGTTTTCCTCCTTGCGACTCGCGGAGTCTTCGCGTCGGATATTTGGACCGGAGAATATTCCTTCGATGAAACGTACATCGGTGATGCCAATGTGTCGCGCGGGGAAAAGCGCGTCCTCGATTTCAGTGAGAGCGATACAGTCATCCGCTTTGTGCTTACCCCACGGGTCAAGCTCGGCGTCCTCCGTTTTGGCGTCGAATACGAGCAATTCTCATTCGGTTTCGGAGAAAACGCTCCCCTGCCGAACACGCTGCAATCCGTGGCAGCGGTGATTGGTTTGGATACGCAGATATCCAATTCCATCTTGCTGCGGATCGAGGCGATGCCTGGCGTCTATAGCGAGGCTTTCAGGCCTGGTTCGACCGATTTCAACATGCCCTTTGTCATCGGCGGCACCTATATTTACAGCCCGGACTTGCAAATTGTCGTCGGCATCGGTGTCGACATCGACCGAAAATACCCAGTGCTTCCCGGAGGTGGTATCCGCTGGAAATTCCAGCCCCATTGGGTTCTGAACGCGGTTTTGCCCGAGCCCCGCCTCGAGTACGAGTTGAATAAAGACATAACTCTCTATCTCGGCGCAGTTCTAAAGGAGACAAATTTTCGCGTGAACGATCGCTTCGGTAACGACCATGGAATCCCCCGCTTGAACCACGCGGTTCTTACTTACAGCGAAGTGCGAACAGGGGTCGGCTTGGATTGGAAACTGACGAACTGGCTTTCGATCAACGCGGAGGCGGGCTACCAGCCATATCGCAATTTCGACTTTTATCGCGCGGATGTTCGCTTCAGCGAGGACGGGGGCGCACCATACGGAATGATTTCATTTCACGGAGCGTTTTAATCGGCCCACGCTTAACGCAGCGTCTTGTCTAATCGCCCGATTTTGAGGGTCTCGGGCCACCATTTCGCCACACCCAAGACCACCAGGATTGTACCGATCCCGCCTCCAACGACTGAAAGAACCGGCCCGAACAGTGCGGCGGTTAGACCGGATTCGAGCGCACCGAACTCATTAGAGGTACCAATGAATATATTGTTCACGGCCGATACTCGCCCGCGCATTTCATCCGGGGTAACGAGCTGCACGATCGTTCCACGAACGATCACACTGATGCTATCGAAAGCACCGATACTGAAGAGCATGGCGAGGGAAAACCAAAAGGCGCGCGAGAGTCCAAACAAAATGGTCGCCAGACCAAAACCAGCGACGCACCACAGCAGGGTTTTACCGGCTCGGTTAATGGGTGGGAGATAGGCCACGAGCAGCGCCGTGGCCAAAGCACCGACCGCCGGGGCGGCACGCATCCAACCCAAACCGACGGGCCCGACATGCAAGATTTGGTCAGCGAACATTGGCAGAAGCGCGGTGGCACCGCCGAGAAGAACAGCAAAAAGGTCCAGCGTAATCGTCGCCAGTATTACATGCTTGCTTAGGACGAATTGCATTGCGGCAACAAGGCTGCGCCACGTGTTTTGATGTTCATGTTTTCCAATTCCCGGTGAACGACGAATCGGCAACACCAGAATAAAAAACAGGAATGCGCAGATTGAATCGATCACGTAGACGCAGGCGAAGCTAATGTGCGCAACAATAAAGCCGCTTATGGCCGGCCCGATGACCGACCCAATCTGAAAAACACTGCTGTTCCAGGTCACCGCATTGGCATAGGCATCGCGCGGGACCAACGTGGGGAAAAAAGAACTGCGCGAGGCCCACGCAAAAGTGCGAGCGGTCCCGGCGACTAACAGGAGAAGATAAATGAGCGGGACCGACATGTCGTCGAAGTGAAAAGCAGGCTGATGTCGCTCGAACACTCCCGCAATCGTCCGCAGCCACTCATTGCCATGCCGCAAGATTGGCCATGCGGGAATAGCGAGATGCTTCCACGACACAACGGCCAACGCGGCGGATGCAACTGCGCTGCACAACTGCGCAACCATGATAATGGATTTTCGGCTGTATTTGTCGGCGAGATGACCGGCTAGAAGCGACAATGCTACGACCGGCACGGCCAGAACCAGGCCGACCAGCCCCAGGGCGGTGGCCGAATGAGTTCGAGCATAAATCTCCCATTCCACCGCAACTGCCAGCATTTGGCGCCCCAGGATCGAAAGCAAATTTCCCGTCATGTAGAGATTGAACGCGCCGAAACGGAATGCCGCGTAAGGATCGTGTGGCGCCGGAGCCATCGCGGGGACTAAGTTTCGATCGTGATTGGACATGGTGTGCCGTGTTTGCTTGAACAGGCGGAGCGCAGTCTATTTTCGCCTGCAGTAAGCGCAACCATTCCGTCCTGGAGTTCTTCGCGGCGCCAAGACGCCTCATGCTTATTCTGGCAGTCAAAGCTTGCCATCGGCGATGACGCCGAGTAGTTGCAGCCGATGATCGCAGAGAGGGCAAGTTCTCCATACTCGCGCACTAACCCTTTTCCCGGCAAAATGATCGTGAACCGCCGGATTAGTGGCGAGGAATCGCGCAAGGAAACACGCCACTTTGAGATTTCCATCGCCGGTTCTGGGTTTCGCTATGAGCCGGGCGACTCGATGGCGGTCTATCCTTCCAACGATCCCGAGCTCGTGCAGGAAATCATACAGGCGCTCGGGGCGACAGGTCGGGAAATCGTCCCCGCAACCAAGACAGAATCCGCTTCGCTGCGAGAAGCGTTGCTGCGGAATTACAGCATCACGATCCCGACACCGAAATTTTTGAAAGCAATTGTGGAACGCGCTGCGGCGACGCCATTACTTGGTGATTTGCTCGAACCTTCGCGTAAACACGATTTGCAGCAATATCTGTGGGGAATGGAGGTAATCGATTTTCTGGTCGATCATCCCTCGGCTCGCTTTACCCCGGTAGAGTTCGTCGGCTTGCTTTCAAAGTTACAGCCCCGTCTCTATTCCATCGCCTCGAGCCTGCGGCTGCACCCGGACCACGTGCATCTAATGGTGGATGTGATTCGCTACGAAAGTCACGGCCGCCTTCGCAAGGGCGTGGCGTCAACGTTCCTGGCCGATCGTGCCGAGACCGGCATTCCGATTTATCCCGCAATGGCAAAGCATTTTCATCTGCCTGAAGATCCGGACACGGCTGTGATCATGGTCGGACCCGGGACCGGGCTGGCTCCATTCCGCGCTTTTCTTCAGGATCGACAGTTCATGGGAGCTCGGGGCCGAAATTGGTTGTTCTTCGGATCCCAACGCGAAGCCTGTGATTTTTCCTATCGCGAGGACTTAGAGCGCTTCAAATCCCAGGATATGCTTGCGAGACTCGATACCGCCTTTTCGCGCGATCAGGCGCAGAAAATTTATGTCCAGCACCGGATGCTGGAGAACGCCTCCGAGATTTGGCGGTGGCTCGAAGATGGTGCCCACTTTTATGTGTGCGGAGACGCTTCGCGAATGGCCAAAGATGTTGATGCAGCGTTGCACAAGATTGTGCGCGAAGAGGGCGGGAAATCGGTTGAGCAAGCGAACGCTTATGTCGAAAAACTCAAAACAGACAAGCGTTACAAGCGCGATGTTTATTGAAGACGCCGATGCGCGCGCGTTTGCAGTGCAAGAAGAACCGAGCTGAGCCAGATCAAGGCTGATCCTGCGGCGATAGCGGTTCCCCAAACAAGCCAGGGCGGCCGGTAAGATAGTGTCAGGCGAGCGTGTGTTCCGGCGGGCACTTCAACAATCGGCAGCAATCCACGAAAGGATTTGGCGGGGAGTTTCAAGTGGCCGAGTTCCGCCTGGTAACCGCTGAAGAACGGGCGGGAGAAAGCGATGAGCGCTGGGGAATTCCCCGCCGGAACATCAATCGAAACGCTCACCCGGTTTCGGGAATCAACGATATTTGTTACGTTCGCCAAGGCATGTTTGCCATCGAAGTTCATTGAGCGAACGATTGGCAGCGGCGCGCCGCGTCTATGAAACACGCGTCCTTCGTCCGTTGTAACCGCTAGAGACCATTCGCCTGCCGGTTCCGGCGCGAAAGCGAACTCGTGCGCGACAATGATTCCGTCCACTCCGATCCGCTCCAACACTCCGTTCGAACCGGCTTCATTTGCAAGCAGCCAGGCCGCCATATTTGGATCGATTTCGCCATGAATTGCACTGGCAAATTCGCGAGCCACGCCCGCGGCTCGAATCGGACTGTACCCGTTGATGAAACGTAATGGCGCCCACATTGAGGTACTACCCGGTCGGATAGTTTCGCCAACCGGACCATTTCTGGCTTCGATGCGGTAAGCCAGCTCTGGCGCCGGGTAAATACTGAGATAGAGACGCTGTGGGTCGAGCGGCCGGGGTCGTCGCAGCGTTTCCGCGAAATTGTATTTGGGGACTCCGCAATTGGGAGGGATGCAAAAGTAGGTTGCAAGAAGAGCAACAAGCGCAATTGCCGCCGGTATCCAGCCCCGCACTAGCTG
>DASXIC010000102.1:0-2712 GCA_036498205.1 Chthoniobacterales bacterium
ATTTCCGAGGTCAGCATGTCGTTCACCATGGAAAGCAAACGGCTGCCCAAGGCACTGCTGGCGGAACTGGAAGAAATTGCCGACGTCACATGTGACCATAAGCAGGCGATTGTTTGCCTGGTCGGCGAGGATATTCACGGGAAACCTGGAATTGCAGCCAGCGTATTTAATACCATTGCGGCGGCGGAAGTGAATATTCGCATGATTTCGCAGGGCGCGTCGGAATTGAACATTAGTTTTGTAATCCAGGAAAGCGACGTGCCGAAAGCTGTCCAACATTTACATGCGCAGTTTTTTCCGGCATCGGCAAAGACATCGGCACATAAGAATAACGGGAGCGGTAGGCGAACGCGCGCGAACGGGCGAGGGTTGGTAACTGCACGCGCCCGCGCAGTTAGCGTCAGCGCGGACGAAGCTACCGAGAGCGGTATGGAACTACATTCCTAGTCAACGTTGAATAAATGAAACCTGTCGCTAATTTATCCGATCCAGAAACGGCCCCGACGTCTTTCGCAGAAAATGGCGGAAGCATGAACGTTGCAATCATCGGTTTCGGAACAGTTGGCAGTTCTGTCGCTCGAATTTTGTCCGAACGGGCGGGCGAAGACCTTCGCCTGACTCACATCTTCAATCGGCAGATTGCTCGCAAGCGAGTTGGATCGCTCTCGCCATCGGTCCGCTGGACCGAAGACATCAATGACGTTCTCTCGTCCGATGCGCACATCTTCGTCGAACTCATTGGTGGCCTCGAGCCTGCGGGCGAATGGATTCGCCAAGCGCTGAAATCCGGTAAGTCGGTGGTGACCGCAAACAAGCAGCTTATTGCGCGTCATGGAGCGGAGTTGGTCAGACTGGCGCGTGAGAACGGCCAACATATTGCCTTCGGAGCGTCTGTAGCGGGTGGCGTTCCCGTCATCTCAGGCTTGCAGGAAGGGCTCGCCGGCGATGAACTGGTAGAACTTTGCGGAATCCTGAATGGGACCTGTAACTACATTCTGACCCGAATCGAGAGCGCCGGCGTGAGTTTCGCCGAGGCATTACAGGAAGCGCAAAAACTTGGCTTCGCCGAAGCCGATCCGACCGATGATGTTGACGGCTTCGACGCGCGGGCCAAACTTACGATCCTGGCGCGAACCGGATTGCGAGTTTCTGCCGATTTGGAAACCGTTTCTGTTCAAACAATTTCGATAATTGAGCCGGTTGATTTTGAATACGCCAAGTTGCTCGACTGCACGATTCGCCAGCTGTCTCGCGCTCGTAAAACCTCAAAAACATTGTTCGCAACTGTGGGACCCGCGCTGGTTCATGCGTCTTCGCCGTTGGCCCGCCTCGAAGGCGCACGCAACCTGGTAATGTCCACCGGCAAGTTCGGCGGCGAAACGGTTTTTGCCGGTCATGGCGCCGGCGGGCATCCGACCGCAGTCGCCGTGGTTTCAGACCTGATCGCGATCGCGCGCTCCCGGCAGGTGAATGGAGCGGTGCTGGGGGAGGGCGAGGTCCCTGATGTCGCAGTTAGCGCCGATTTCACATCCCGGCACTATCTCCGCTTTACCGTGCAGGACGAGCCCGGCATCATCGCGTCATTGGCGACAATTTTTTCGCGACTCGGAATCAACATCGATTCGGTTTTTCAGAAGCCGGGATACTCGAAATCGAAGTTGCCGTTTGTGATCACTCTCGAACCCTGCCCAGCGTCATTGGTTGACAAAGCTTTAACCCAAATTGCGTCTCTCGAATTCCACGTGCAGCCCTGCCTGAGTCTGCCTATCCTCGATTAGGTGCTGAGTGGTAGGCATGCTGTGTACGGAATTTATGCGATCGCCCGCTTGTCCCGCGAAAATGCTTTTTGAATTAGCGTATAGCGTGCCGCACCAATGAGCCCAGCATCGTCATTCAAAACTATTTTCACTGGCATATCCTGCAGAAGGGACTGCATTCGTCCCTTATCCAGAAAAGATTTCATGAAGATAGGGTCGCGCATCTTGGGGACGATTTTCGCGGCGATGCTGCCTCCGATAAAGACTCCGCCGGTCGTCATGAAGTTGAGAGCGCAGTTGCCGGTTTCGGATCCGTAAACGCTGACGAAGATCGACAATGTCTGTTCGCAGATGGCAGCCTTACCTTCGAGAGCCAGCTGCGAGATCAGCGCCGGAGGATCCTTGGCCTGACTTAACTGGTCCCACAACCAATCGGGCTCCTCGGCTTTTTTACCGTCGCGCAGGAAGTCGTAAATGTTCTTGATCCCCGGCCCGGAAAGTATTCGCTCGCAGCTCACATGCTGAAATTTCTTGCGCAGGTACTGCGCCAGCTCGATCTCAAGATCATTCTTGGGCGCGAAATCGGCGTGGCCGCCCTCGCAGGGGAAAGGATGGTGACGAAACCCGTCCCAGTAAAGACCGGCAACGCCAAGCCCGGTGCGTGCGGAAATCACAGCGCGATTCCCTTCCGCATCCTCCACGCCTGGGCTCAAGGTAACGAAGTCTTTTGATTCGAGCGCGTCCACCCCGTAGGCATAAGCTTCAAGATCGTTAATCAACCCCACCGAAGGCAATCTCAATTGCGACGCGAGTTCACCCGCATCGATCGTCCATTCAAGGTTCGATATCTTGCTCTTGCCGGCTCGAACTGGGCCGGCAACACCAAAGCATGCGCTATGCACCATGATGCCTTCAGTGCCCACAAAGGTCTTGATTAACTCCGCAAGGCCCTTGT
>DASXIC010000103.1:0-5611 GCA_036498205.1 Chthoniobacterales bacterium
CTGGTTATTCCAGACAAGATGTCGCAGGAGAAAATCGCGCACGTGCGCGCGCTTGGCGCCGAAGTTCGTCTGACGCGATCGGACGTCACCCGGGGTCATCCAGATTATTACCAGGATGTGGCAGCACGACTAGCCGAGGAAATCCCAGGGGGGTTTTACGTTAACCAATTCGCTAATCCGGCAAATCCGCTCGCCCACGAACGCTCGACTGGTCCCGAAATTTGGGAACAAATGAGGCATGACGTAGATACTCTCGTCGTGGGCGTCGGTTCAGGCGGTACCCTCACTGGGTTGGGTCGATTTTTTAATCGCGTCAAGCCCAGGCGCGGTGTGGAAATGATTCTGGCCGATCCGACTGGCTCGATTCTTTATGAGTGGGTCAAGACCGGAAAGCTGGTCGAGGCCGGGAGCTGGGCGGTTGAAGGGATTGGCGAAGATTTTGTCCCCGATAATGCCGACATGTCGTTTGTCACCGACGCATTCGAGATTGACGACAGCGACAGCTTCGCTACTGCACGCGAACTTTTGCGCAAGGAAGGCATCCTAGGCGGCTCATCCACTGGAACGCTCATGGCCGGTGCGCTTCGTTATTGCCGGCAGCAAACCAAACCAAAACGTGTGGTCACGTTCGTCTGCGACAGTGGCAATAAATACCTCTCGAAAATGTTTAACGATGTCTGGATGGCGGAGCAGGGATTCACCATTCGGCCCCCACATGGCGACTTGAGCGATCTGATCCTGCATCGCTACGAAGAAGGAGAAGTCGTGACGATCGCCCCGGACGATACGCTCGCCACTGCCTTTAAACGTATGCGGACGGCGGATGTTTCACAGCTGCCCGTGGTCGACAATACCGGCCGCGTCGTCGGAATTATCGACGAATCTGATATTCTCGTGAAAGTGCATCACGACGCATCGCATTTTAACGGTGAAGTTAGCAAAGCGATGACCGACCGCTTGGAAACACTGGCACCGAGTGCAAAAATTAACGATCTCCTGGGCGTATTCGACCGCGGCCGTGTCGCGATTGTCATGGACGGCGATAAATTTCTTGGGCTGATCACCCGTACGGATTTGCTTTCCTATCTGCGCAGACATATGCCGAAATCGCCGGTCGAGCGGGAGTTTTCGTAACCGAAAGTACGGGCGGTTCAACAAACCGCCGATGGGCGATGGAGATCAATCGCCCTACCTGCGTCGCATATTTTAGGTAAGTTAAAACGCCCATGAAAAAGCACGATCTCGCTACGCGCGTTATCCACGCCGGCCAGAAACCGGACCCGTCAACCGGCGCGATTATGACGCCGATCTATGCAACCTCGACCTACGTGCAGGAGAGTCCGGGCAAGCACAAGGGCTACGATTACTCGCGCTCCATCAATCCAACCCGGCTCGCATACGAGCGTTGCGTTGCCGATCTCGAGAGCGGAACTCGCGCCTGGGCCTTCGCGTCGGGACTCGCCGCAATGGCAACAACACTCGACGCGCTCGACAGCGGATCGCACATCGTAGTCAGCGACGACCTTTACGGTGGCACGTTTCGTTTGTTCGAAAAAGTCAGACGCCGTTCTGCCAATCTGGATTTTACCTTTGTCGATCTCACTGACGCATCGAAACTGGAAAAATTGATCAAACCAAACACGCGAATGGTTTGGATCGAGACACCGAGCAATCCTCTCCTGAAGCTCATCGACATTGAGGCAATCGCAAAAATCGCGCGTGAAAGAGGTATCATCAGTGTTTCGGACAACACCTTCGCCAGTCCGTGGATTCAACGCCCGATCGAGGCCGGCTTTGACCTCGTGATTCATTCCGCGACCAAATATTTGAACGGGCATTCCGATATGGTCGGCGGGATCGTTGTCGTCGGCGATAATACGGAATTGGGGGACAGGATTGCGTTCTTGCAGAATGCTGTCGGCGCGATTGCCGGCCCCTTCGATAGCTTTCTCGCGCTACGAGGACTAAAAACGCTCGCCCTGCGGATGGAGCGACATTGCGCCAATGCGCTCGACATAGCGCGATGGCTGGAAGAACAACCCAAGGTCGCATCCGTGAGCTATCCGGGATTGAAATCGCATCCGCAGCATGATCTTGCCCGCCAGCAAATGCGTGGGTTCGGCGGGATGGTGACTATTGTTTTGAAAACCGATCTCGCTGGCACCCGTCGTTTTCTCGAAAATACCCACCTCTTCTCGCTCGCGGAAAGCCTGGGAGGTGTGGAGAGTCTGATCAATCATCCCGCAATCATGACGCATGGCTCCATTCCGCCGGAACAGCGGGCCGAACTCGGCATCACTGACTCATTGGTACGCCTGTCGGTGGGTGTCGAAAGTGCACGCGACTTGATCGACGATCTAGAGAGTGCCCTTGCCGCAATTTAGAACAAATCCATTGGGCGCGTCCCCAGTGAAAAACCAGGCGCTACTCTAACGGTGGTAAAATTCTCATCTTCCTTGATTGAGAGATTTTTAGCCATGTCCAGAATGACAGCGTAATGGGCAGCACATTCGGCCAGATTTTCCGCGTCACTACCTTCGGCGAATCGCATGGTGGCGGTGTCGGAGCTGTGATTGAGGGGTGCCCGCCGCGAATTGGCTTGGTCGAATCCGACATTCAACGCGAACTTGATCGGCGCCGGCCCGGGCAAAGCCGAATTACGACGCAGCGCAAGGAACCGGACCGCTGCGAAATCTTGTCCGGCACCTTCGAAGGGCGAACGCTGGGGACCCCTATAGCTATTCTCGTCCGCAACGAAGATGCACGACCAGAAGCATACGAACCATTGCGCGAAACTTTCCGCCCGTCGCATGCCGATTTTACTTACCAGGCCAAATTTGGAATCCGTAACTGGCAAGGCGGCGGCCGTGCCTCGGCGCGCGAAACGATTGGCCGGGTCGCCGCCGGCGCCATCGCGCGGAAAGTGCTTGCGACTTTGTTTCCGGAAATTGAGATCGTCGCCTATGTGGTCCGGCTGCACGAGATCGTCGCAGCGATCGATCAACATCTGGTTTCGGCTGAGCTTGTCGAAAGAAGCATGGTCCGTTGTCCGGATGAAAACGCGTCGGAGAAAATGATCCAACTGATCGAAAAAACTCGCGCTGATGGCGATTCGCTTGGCGGTGTTATCGAGTGTGTTAGCCGCAATGTTCCAGCGGGATTGGGCGAACCGGTTTTCGATAAGCTCGAAGCCGATCTCGCCAAAGCCATGCTGAGTTTACCGGCGACCAAGGGATTTGAAATCGGCTCAGGATTTTCCGCCGCGCGAATGCGCGGTTCGGAACACAACGACGCCTTCGAAAAACGCGACAACGAAATTAAAACCGCGACAAATTTCTCCGGTGGAATTCAGGGCGGAATTTCAAACGGCGAACCGATTTATTTTCGGGTCGTCTTTAAGCCGACGGCTACCATCGCGCGCGCGCAAAACACTGTTACTGCATCGGGCGAAAAGGCCACACTCGCTGCCCGGGGCCGACACGATCCATGCGTTTTGCCAAGAGCTGTGCCGATGGTGGAAGCGATGACTGCGCTGGTGTTATGCGACCATGCTTTGCGCCAGCGGGCCGTTAATGTATCAGAGGCGTGAATTCCGCCGTATCGCAGATCGCGACCTCCATCGGCTGGCAGGCGGTTTTCATTTCATTCGCCATCATAATGATCCTGCTGGAGATAATCCATGGGTGGCGAATTGGATTGATGCGGCAGCTCGTGCGAATCGCCGCCATCGTCGCGGCATACGGGTGTGCGTTCTTTGCCGGATCATTCGTTCTTCCGATTGCGCGCTCCTTTGTGAAATTGCCTGATCCAATTCTGATCGTCCTTGGAGGTTTCGTGCTCGGTGCGATTGTTTTTGCGCTCCTGAACGGGCTCGGACCGATCCTTTTCCGGCGAACAGCCGATCACGAGTCTCGGATCATTCGCCTGGTATGGGGGATCAGCGGCGGTTTGCTTGGGATCGTGCTCGGCGCATTCACGATCTGGCTGGTCTTCGCCGGCGCCCGTCTGGTGGGCTCGGTTGCTCAGGCGCAGGTGCATTCACAACGCGCGCTTACCAGCGCGACACTGCAGCCTGTTTGGAACCGGCCGCTACAGATTCAAGGGGAAATACCGGTGCGCGATCAGCAGCCGAGCCCGTTGATGGTCACGCTCAGTGACCTCAAGAGTTCACTCGAAAGTGGACCGGTTGGCGCGACTCTGAGCGCGGTAGATCCATTGCCGGAAAATATGTATCGAACGCTTGAGCGCGTCGGTGAAGTCGCATCGAATCCGGAAAGTGCCGAGCGATTCTTGCAATTCCCGGGAGCCCAGCAAATCGCCCGCGACCCGAAAATAATCGCGCTGCGGGATGACCCGCGGGTGACCGCTTTGATCTCGCAAGGTCGCTTTCTCGACCTTCTGCAAAACGAACGCGTCGTTGACGCATTGAACGATCCGGCGCTGATCGCACGTTTCAAAAAATTCGACCTGGAACGTGCGCTCGACTACGCGCTGACAAAATAAAAATTTCGGATTTCGGAGATGGGAGTGCGGAGAGGAGCCGACGAACGTAACGTAATGATGGAACGCACGATGAGGTTCGGTCTACGCATTATTCGTTTGACCGAGTCGCCCCCGCGCAGCCAGACCGGAAGAGTGCGCGCTCGCTCGTCCTCTCCGAAATCCGGTTTCCGAAATCCGAAATGAACTATCTCGTTACCATTGGCCTCGAAGTGCACGTGCAACTAAAGACGCGCACCAAAATGTTTTGCCCCTGTCCGGTAGAGTTCGGGGCCGAGCCGAACAGCCACACCTGTCCGACCTGCCTCGGATTGCCTGGCGGATTGCCGGTGATGAATCGCGAAGCTTTGCGCATGACATTGCTGACCGGGCTCATGCTCGACTGTGACATTGCCGAGATCAGCAAGTTTGATCGCAAGAATTATTTCTATCCGGACATGCCGAAGAACTACCAGCTTTCGCAATACGACATGCCGCTGTGCACAAATGGCAAAGTGCCACTGCATGATCTCGCTTATCCAAAAGACGCGCAAAAGTCGATCGCTACGCCGGACAAGGAAGTCCATCTCGTTCGTGTTCACCTTGAGGAAGATGTGGCCAAGAGTTTTCATTTTGAGACTTATACCGGGATCGATTTCAACCGGGCCGGCACACCACTGATGGAGATTGTTACCCGGCCGGAAATCTCATCGCCGGAAGAAGCTTTCGCCTTTCTCACCTCGCTCAAACAAATCCTGATTTACGGTCGAGTAAGCGATGCGGACATGGAAAAAGGCCAGCTGCGATGTGATTGCAACGTTTCGGTTCGGCCGACAACCCGGGCTGAGTTCGGCGCTAAGATCGAAATCAAGAACATGAACTCGATCAGCGGTGTGCGAAGAGCGCTCGCCTATGAAATTAAGCGTCAGATCGCAACGCTGGAGCGTTCAGAAGAGTTAGAGCAAGAAACACGTGGCTGGGATGACGCGACGGGCGAGACCTTTCTCATGCGAAGCAAAGAGAGCGCACACGATTACCGCTACTTTCCGGATCCGGATTTGGTGCCGGTCAAGAGCGAGGTGCTGTTGCCGGACGCTCGGGCGGGATTGCCCGAGCTGCCAAAGGAGAAACG
>DASXIC010000104.1:0-2433 GCA_036498205.1 Chthoniobacterales bacterium
TATCGAAGGGCCCGCCGCCGAGCACGAACACACTCCCGATTAAAACAATGTGGTGGCGTGTGCGAGGTAACGATCCATTCTGGTAATCCGGGTAGTTGGTCAGCGGGCAGACGATTTGAGGTGAAGAGCTAGCGACCTGAATGGCCCTCCATCGAATCGAGAGCCGACTCGTCGAAAGGATCGGTAGGTCGCTCCCGACGGCGCGCCGAGCGTATCTGATCGTCCAACCGGCGACTGCATTCGAGACGTATTTCAATTATTCGACGTGATAAACGCGAAGCTCCGCTTGTTGCGAACCACGATGCGGCACAGCAACGAAGAGAGCGTTGCGTTCCGGAATAAAAAGCCCAGTCCGCGCCCCCGCGGCTGTGCCAACCCTGCCTGCGGCTGAGTAGGTGTCGGGGTCAGCCTCCTGGATTATGTCGATCTTGCCTTCGCCGCACACCGCATAGATGCGTTGACGCTTGCTGTCGTAAAAAACGCCATCGGTGTCGCCGGAAATGTCGATCTTTGCGACGACGTCACCCGATTCGGTGTTCAGCACAACGAGCTTTGAGGGGAAGCGGCATCCGATAAATAATCGATGTTCCCGTTCATCGAGCGCCATTGGAAAATTTCCGAATGCCCAGCCGGTGCCCCAAGTAGCGACCACTTTGCCCTGGTCGCGGTCGATTGCGGCGACGTGCCGCGCAGTCGGAACGTTTACGAAGATTCGGTGTCCATTTTTCTCCAGTTCAAATGCCTCCGGGTGACCGGAAAGCTTTGTCGATCCCAGAGCCTTTCCCTGTCGTGGGTCGATAATCTCAATGCCTCCGCTGCCGAAGCCAACGTAAACTCGCTTCGATAAATCATCGTAGCGGACATTGTCGGCATCGTCCTTAAGGTCTATCTCTCCGACCGGCTGATAGGACTCGCCGTTGTACAGATTGCAAATGCCGCCCCTGTCGTTAGCGACGAAGATGCGATTGATCTCAGGAATGTAGGCCACTCCCTGCGGCGAACCGAAGCCGGTAATGGAATGGACTCGTTCGTTCCTGCGCAGATCGATTATTTCGAGAGTGTTGTTGCCCAGCGCGCAGACAAAGAGCCTCTGGCCGGCCGCGTCGAAATCCATGTGGTCGATGCGTCCTTCCACTCCGGGCAGCGGAATCGTTTCTATTAGCTGAAAGGACGGCTTTTCAGCCGGGACGACATTGATGCAACCGAAAAACGCCACGGAAAACGCGACGGAATGCAGTAAATCTCTCACTGGTTGACGCTCGCCGACCATCAGCAGGGGGTTGCTTTCATCCGGGCAGAACAAACATCTTGTAGACAAGACCGAGCAAACCGCTGCCGAGCACGACCGGAATAACATCCCATTTCCATTTCATTATTCCGATGAAAGCTACGGCCGCGAGCGCGAGCGCAAACCAGTCAAAGCTTCCACTAGTTGGCCACAAAACGTGAATCCCGAACCAGACTGCGAGGTTCATGACTACTCCAACGATAGCGGCGGTTACGGAGGACAACGAAGTCGTTAGGCTCTCATTTCCGCGCAATTGCTCGATGTGCGGCCCGCCCAGAAATATCCAAAGAAAACAGGGGGTGAAAGTCGCCCAGGTCGTGAGCAGTGCGCCGATAGTCGCGCCCAGCACCTGGTTGAGGTCTCCGTGCTGGACCCATCCCCCCATGAAGCCGATAAATTGCACCACCATGATCAATGGCCCTGGCGTTGTTTCGGCCAACCCAAGACCATCCATCATTTGGCCTGGCTGTAACCAACCGTAATGCTCGACTGCCTGTTGCGCGACGTAGGGGAGCACCGCATACGCGCCGCCAAAAGTGACGACCGCGGCCTTACTGAAGAAAACCCCCTCCTTGAAAAACACGCTGTCCCAGCCCTGCCAGAGCCCGACCAGGACGGTGGGAAGTAACCAGATTCCGAGACAGACGACCGCAACTTTTACAGCGCGGGCAAATGATGGCTGCGTGTGTTCTGGCGATTCCGTCTCGTCTCCCAGGACCGATCTCTCTTCCTCTCTTGCGCTGCCGTGTTCGTCGACAACGAGAAACTTTTCCGTCCATAATCTGCCGCCGATAAAACCCACGATCCCGGCGCTGATTACGATGACAGGAAAGGGAACCTTGAAGAAGAAGATCGCGACAAACGCGAGGGCAGCGAGACTCCACATCACTGAGTTCTTCAACGCTTTGCGCCCGATTCGGATGACCGCGGCGGCGACGATCGCCATGACCGCCGGCTTAAGTCCATAAAACAGCGCTGCGATCCACGGAATGTTTCCGTAAGCCGCATAGACGAAACTTAAGCCCCAGAGGACAAAGATTGACGGGATGACAAAGAGCGCCCCAGCCACGATGCCGCCCCAGGTTTTGTGCAAGAGCCAGCCGATGTAGATCGCAAGCTGCTGCGCTTCGGGTCCCGGAAGCAGC
>DASXIC010000105.1:0-3087 GCA_036498205.1 Chthoniobacterales bacterium
TTCGCCACGTCACGTGGAAGGGTGATACTTCCTTTACTCTCAAATCGACAGTCGATTTGATGTTCGTAGGCTGTTGATTTCGCCAGCCCGTTTAACGCATCAAGCAAATCGCTGTCGAGCTCGAATGCCAGCAATCCGCGCGCAAGTTTTCTTGTGAGATCAGTCCCTTGATCGATTAGGTCCACCAGTTTATGGGCTTTCTCCCCGAGATTTGAGTCAACTCCGTCCGTCTGAACAGCCAAGGTCTGCGCCAGCAGGCTGGTCCCCACCAAATGCTGACAAAGACTGTCATGTAATTCGCGCCCAAGTCGCTCCCTTTCCTGTTCCGCCACGACCGAGATTTCCTTTTCCAAACGCCGGCGCGTCGTCAGCTCATGCCGCAGGGCCGCTGTCCGCTCTTCCACCTTGGACTGCATTTTAGTCAACAATTCCCGCCAGCGCGCCAGGATGAAAACAAAAGCCAGGTAAGCCACGAACTCGCATGCCAGGTTCCAAGGGCGCACTTTAGGAATGCCAGCGGCAACGTCGGCAATCAAACTGGCGACGACGCTGCAAAGGGCGACGGAGACACCGCCCCAGATATCGCAATACCATGTCGCAACCGCAATGGGGACGAGATAAAAGAGTAGCATTGAGTTTTCGAAGCCGGAGGCATAATCGAGATAACCGACCACACAAACCAACAAGAGGCAGGCAATCAGGATTATTGTCCTCCACCATCGCGAACGCGTGCCTAGAAAATTCACGGTAATATCAGGGAAATGCCAGCGCTCGATCCTGGTCCGGGGAGCGGAACGCTTGTCCCGCTCGCGGATCCCGATCGAGTGACAAAAACATAGGCCGTCGCAGGCTCATTTTTTTTGGCAGCTTCCAGACGTGGCGGCAAGACCAGCCCTGGCAATTGCGCCAGCTCGCCAATATCGCTCCGGCGCGTCACCAAACTGTTGATTACGCCAGATCGCCATAATTCCGAAACCTGACCGAACGTAACAAACCTCGGCCGCTGCAAATAAAGGAGGAGGCCTTCATCCGGAGATCGTAAGATTTCGTAGCGCCATCCTTCGCTCCGGGCGACTTGGCGAACTTGACTTCCAAATTTATCCAATACATCGCGATCAGTCCGATAACCATGAACAATGCGGGTTGCCGTGTATCCCGCCATGAAAACCCCGGAGAGCACGATAAGTATCGCGAGGACTCGCCGCAGCCACGGCCGCGCTCCCGTGGTTGGAACAAGAGATTTCACCTGGGCTGCAAGCAATAAACAGAGCGGCGGAATTGCCGGAAAAATTCGATCCACGCGTTTGGACGGGATAAGCGACATAATGAGAATTCCGCCCAAGGCCCAGCTTATCAGCCACAAAAGCTCCGGAGAAGTCTGCGATCTTTGAGTGAGTCTTTGCCAACGCCCGCGTGTTGCCGCGATCGCGAGTATAATCATGGCGAGGCTCCAAGGCGCGAATTTTTCCAAAAGGTGCGGAATATAAAACAGCAATGGCTGGGAACGATGAATGCCCTCGTGAAAACGTGCGGCAAACTCAATTTGAACAACGTCGTGATAAAATCCGGGGATCAAGAGGATGCCGGAAACGACCCAGGCGAGGAAAATCAAGAACGACGCCAGCCATGGCCACCAACCGCTCCAGGCCGAGGGAAGGTCATTGCGCCAGCGGCGACAAAATGAGTAGATGAGAAGTGGCGGCAGAAGAAACGCCCAGACGATCGGTCCTTTAATAAACATAGCGGCGACGAGGAAAACGAACAGCGTTACACGATCGCGCGTTGTCCATGTTTGGCCCGTTCGAACTTTTTCGAACATTAGGGCGCCCGCAGCGAACGTCGCCAGGGCCAGTGGCATGTCAGTACGAACAAGGGTGGCGAGCCGCGCGCTTAACATGTTGAATCCGAACGCTGCCAGCGCGATCATGGCGACGAAATCGCCAAAAGCGTTCTTTGCCGTACGAAAAATCAGCGCCGCCAGGGCCAAGGCGGCGATAAATGACGGCAGTCGCCACGCAAGATCCCACGACCGGGTGATCACGTATAGGGCCGTGGAAACCCAGCCTACCCCCGGGGGCTTGCTGCTTATGTGAAATCGAGTGTGCTTTTCTCCCGACACCGCCAAGCCTTCGGTTGGGGTCGTCTGGAAGAGCCAGCGTTGCTGTTCCACCATCTGGTAGGAAATAAACGCTTGCTTAGCCTGGTCGTAGTCGTCCAGCGTCCACGGTAAATTGGCCACCGCGAACAGCATGACGATTATGACCCCGATAATTCCGAGCGCAGGCGCAACTGATATCCATCGGGGGCGATCGGTCGAGACCAGGGTCACAGGGCCTTTTTCCTCACAAAAAAGATTCTTAAGATCGGTAATCGCCTAACTACACCGCCCGTTTCTCGACCGGCCCCGTCGTCGGTAGGAAACACTAGATTAAGTCCTTGATTAGACGTAATTGGTTATGCATAAGCCAGTTAAGATGGAGATTCCCGTCAACTTTGCCTCCGCCGGTGGCCCGCCGACGGATAAATCTTTGGTTTTTCGGTCATTGTCCGCGGTAAACCCCTGAATGGGCATTAATTATGCTCTTTTATCGGGCATGTTATGGATTTTGACGAGTGCACTCGGCGTGGCCTCCTTTAGCACATTAGCTCTAATGGTTCGCAAAGCTCCGGAAGGTTACGAAACAAAAGATGGGTTCCATGTTATTCGGCGCGCTTCACAGGTAAAGCGGCACCGTCAGGCGCCTCAGTTCGCCGGCACTCCGGCGCATCGAAGCGTCTAATTCGGGCGGGCTTTGTCCGCTGTTACCGCGTGTATTGAATCGCCGGGTTTGCCGAACAAATCCTGGCATTACGAAATTCCGAGGCCGACGCAGGCGTTACGAAATCGCCGGAAGGCGGCGTTGAATCAACGTCGTTTTTGAGACCTCCATCTGAACGGAGCGCCCGAGAAATTCCAATAGAACCCGGACCCGCTCCGAGGCTGGCAAGAGCTGCGTAACCAGTACTTCCAGGCCCTGCAGGGGTCCATGTGCAATCTGAACTTCCTGCCCGACTTTAAGCTCGGGATCGATTGTAACGATCTCGTCG
>DASXIC010000106.1:0-10857 GCA_036498205.1 Chthoniobacterales bacterium
GAAAATTGCGAGCGTATCGGTCATGCTGTTAATCGTGTCGGCCAATGCGGCAATCTCGCCTTTCGCTTCGACCAGCAGCTTTTGCTTGAGATCGCCGTTCGCGACCGCGGTCACAACCTTGGCGATACCGCGCACTTGATCAGTCAGGTTGCCGGCCATGAAATTCACGCTGTCGGTCAAATCTTTCCACGTTCCGCCTACACCTTTCACCACTGCCTGGCCGCCAAGCTTTCCTTCGGTACCGACTTCGCGCGCCACGCGCGTTACTTCGGAGGCGAACGAATTGAGCTGGTCGACCATCGTGTTGACGGTGTTCTTCAGTTCCAAGATCTCGCCTTTGACATCGACGGTGATCTTCTTGGAAAGGTCGCCGGTTGCCACGGCCGTGGTCACGGCGGCGATATTGCGCACCTGGGTCGTCAGATTGCTGGCCATGAAATTGACCGAGTCGGTCAGGTCTTTCCATGTCCCGGAAACGCCTTCCACTCGGGCCTGGCCGCCGAGGGAACCTTCCGAACCGACCTCGCGCGCCACACGGGTCACTTCCGACGCGAAGGACCGCAGCTGATCCACCATCGTGTTGATCGTATCCTTCAGCTCGAGAATTTCACCGCGGACGTCTACCGTGATTTTTTTGGAGAGATCGCCGTTCGCAACCGCCGTCGTAACCTCGGCAATGTTTCTGACCTGACCGGTAAGATTTCCGGCCATCGAATTAACCGAGTCAGTTAAATCCTTCCAGGTGCCGGCGACGTCCCGTACGTCCGCCTGCCCGCCAAGTTTTCCTTCGCTCCCGACCTCCCGCGCCACGCGCGTCACTTCGGCCGCGAACGAGCTGAGCTGATCCACCATGGTGTTGATGGTGTTCTTCAGCTCGAGGATTTCGCCCTTCACATCGACGGTGATTTTCTTGGAAAGATCGCCACGCGCGACTGCAGTAGTCACCGCCGCGATGTTGCGGACCTGCGCAGTCAAATTGCCGGCCATGGAATTCACCGAGTCGGTGAGGTCCTTCCATGTTCCGGCGACACCACGCACGTCGGCCTGGCCACCGAGTTTTCCTTCACTTCCTACCTCCCGCGCCACGCGGGTAACCTCCGATGCGAAGGAGCGGAGCTGATCGACCATCGTGTTGATGGTGTCTTTCAGTTGCAATATTTCGCCGCGAACGTGAACCGTGATCTTTTTGGAGAGATCGCCGTTCGCAACCGCGGTGGTGACTTCGGCAATGTTACGCACCTGACCGGTAAGGTTTCCGGCCATTGAATTCACAGAGTCGGTAAGATCCTTCCATGTGCCAGCGACACCTTTCACGTCGGCTTGGCCGCCAAGTTTTCCCTCAGTGCCGACCTCGCGCGCGACACGCGTCACCTCCGCCGCGAACGAACTCAGCTGATCCACCATCGTGTTGATGGTGTTTTTCAGTTCTAAAATCTCGCCCTTCACATCGACGGTGATCTTCTTCGACAAATCACCGCGGGCGACGGCAGTGGTAACGTCCGCAATGTTGCGAACCTGTCCGGTAAGATTGCCGGCCATGAAATTGACGGAATCAGTCAGATCCTTCCAGGTTCCCGCAACTCCGCGCACATCGGCCTGTCCGCCAAGTTTTCCTTCGCTGCCTACTTCGCGGGCCACGCGGGTGACTTCCGAGGCGAAGGAACTCAAACGATCGACCAGAGTATTGATCGTGTCCTTCATCTCGAGGATCTCGCCCTTCACGTCGACAGTGATCTTGCGAGACAAATCGCCACTCGCGATTGCGGTCGTGACTTCGGCGATATTACGCACCTGTCCGGTCAGATTGCCGGCCATCATGTTGACGTTGTCGGTCAGGTCCTTCCAGGTTCCGGCTACTCCCTGCACATCGGCCTGGCCACCCAGTTTTCCCTCAGTGCCGACCTCGCGCGCAACGCGCGTCACTTCCGAAGCAAAGGAGCGGAGCTGATCGACCATGGTGTTGATGGTGTCTTTCAACTCCAGAATCTCACCCTGAACATCGACCGTGATCTTTTTAGAGAGATCGCCGTTAGCGACGGCAGTTGTGACTTCGGCAATGTTACGCACCTGGCCGGTCAGGTTCCCGGCCATTGAGTTGACCGAATCTGTGAGATCCTTCCACGTGCCGGCTACGCCTTTCACTTCGGCCTGACCGCCCAGTTTCCCTTCAGTGCCGACCTCGCGCGCAACGCGGGTCACTTCCGAGGCAAAGGAGCTAAGCTGATCAACCATGGTGTTAATGGTGTTCTTCAACTCCAGGATTTCGCCCTTCACATCGACCGTGATCTTTTTAGAGAGATCACCTGTCGCCACCGCCGTCGTTACCTCGGCGATGTTGCGCACCTGGCCCGTGAGGTTGCGGGCCATAAAGTTCACCGAATCGGTCAGATCTTTCCAAGTGCCCGAGACTCCTTCTACCCGCGCTTGACCACCGAGAATTCCTTCAGAACCTACTTCGCGCGCGACACGAGTTACTTCCGAGGCAAACGATCGTAGCTGATCGACCATCACGTTGACCGTGTCTTTCAATTCCAAAAACTCTCCTTTGACGTCGACCGTGATTTTTTTGGTAAGATCACCCGTTGCCACGGCCGTAGTAACCGTCGCGATGTTGCGGACCTGCGCCGTCAGATTGCCGGCCATCAGGTTCACGTTCTCTGTCAGGTCTCGCCACGTTCCCGAAACCCCGCGGACTTTTGCCTGCCCGCCCAATTTTCCTTCGGTGCCTACTTCCCGGGCCACGCGAGTGACCTCAGAGGCAAACGCTCCCAGTTGGTCAACCATTGTGTTAACGGTTTTAGCGGTCCGCAAGAACTCGCCTTCCAAAGCGCGGCCGTCGATTTCTATTGCCATCGTTTTTGACAGGTCGCCCTTGGCTACGGCACCAATGACTCGCGCCATTTCGCTTGTCGGGTGGACGAGGTCAGCAATCAAACCATTGACGGAACCGATCGAGTCCGCCCAGGATTGAGAAACGTCTCCAAGAGATGCGCGCTGAGTAATTCGGCCCTCTTTTCCCACCACGTGGCCGATCCTCTCCAATTCACGCGTCATCCGCTCATTCAGCCCGATCACGTCGTTAAAGGTGTCCGCCACCTTTCCTGCCACACCGATCCAGTCTTCCGGCAAACGCACGGAAAAATCGCCGCGCTTGAATGCCCGCAGCGCCACTAGGAGCGCGCGCGCGTCCAGTTCGTTTCCGTTCGAGGGCGAAGGTTTCGCTACTCGGTTTCCTGGGGCGGAGAGAGATTTCTTCATAATAATAAGGCGGATTATTTATCTGCCATGACCAGCATCTTGCCGAATGGGACGAGTCGGCATCGGAGGCCGTCCAACATTTCTCGTATTAAATTCCAAATTCTTTTCCCGCAAAAGCAGCAAATCGCGGGCCCCCGCCATCGCGCCTCTTCCGGGCCGTTCGCGGGCACCAGAGCCGAAGATTCATTGCGATTTTAATTTGCCGAGACAATCCGACCGTTCACCTCGCCAAAACCAACCCTAAAGCCTTCCCCATCACACCAGCCTGTTATCGAAACTGTATCGCCATCCTCAAGCCACTTTCGCGTTTCGGCGCCAGGGAGGGTCAGGGGATGTGCGCCGCGCCAGGTAAGCTCGAGCAGGCAACCACGCGATTGCTCAGTCGGCCCACTGATGGTGCCGCTCGCCAGCAAATCGCCGGTCTGCAGGTTACAGCCGCCGACAGTATGATGGGCTACCTGTTGGGCCAAGCTCCAGTAAAGGTTCTGAAAATTGGTGCGGGTAATCACATGCGCTTCGCGCATCGCAGCAGTTCGGATGTGAGCCTCCAGATGGATGTCGAAAGTCGCATCATTGCTGGCGCGGAGATAGGGCAGCGGTCGCGGATCCTGGGACGGGAGCGGTTTCCGAAAGGGTTCCAATGCCTCCATTGTTACGACCCAGGGGGATATACTGGTGCAGAAGTTCTTGGCTAAAAACGGGCCGAGCGGCTGATACTCCCATGCCTGAATGTCGCGTGCGCTCCAGTCATTCATCAACACCAGCCCAAAAATGTGCTCCTCCGCCTGATCGATTGGGATCGGCTTGCCCATTTCGTTGCCAGGTCCAACGAAAAAGGCGGTTTCCAGTTCGAAATCGAGGCTGCGCGAAGGACCGAACAAAGGTTCCGCTGAATCCGGCGGTCTGGCCTGCCCTTGCGGTCGCTTTACTTCAGTCCCGCTTACAACGATTGAGCTGGCGCGGCCGTGATATGCGACTGGCAGCCATTTCCAGTTCGGCATAAGCGCGTTTTCCGGGCCGCGCAGCATCGTGCCGACATTATGCGCGTGGTAGTAGGAGGAATAGAAATCGGTGTAGCCGCCAATCCGCGCTGGAAGCAGCATTGTTACTTCGTTTTGTTTGTGGAAAACGCGAGCGCGCAGCTCGGCATTATCGCGCAACGCGCTGTTGTCGGCCGAGAGCAACTCTTGAATGATCGCCCTGGCCCTGCGCCAGGCGGGGCGACCGAGAGCAAAAAATGGATTAAGTGAATCCTCGAAGAAGACCTTTCGTAGTAGAAATTCCGGGTCGCGAAAATTCCCGAGTTCCTCCAGAACGGAGAGGTCGAGAACGAGATCTCCGATTGCAACGCCGATCCGTGGAGCAGCCGCCTGTCGCGGCTTGAAAACTCCGAACGGGAGATTCTGAATCGGAAAGTGCGAGTCCGGCGCAACTTCGACGAAAGATCTCTCCGGAGATGGCATGGAGAAGAAGTGTAGGTCGTTTCCGTTAAACGCAACTCTAGGTAGCAGAGCAGGCGTGCACGGTGTCTCCCTGAATGGAGCCGGCTCTACAGCAGGTTCAAAGCAAGCAGGTCCTCGCGTGGTTCATCGAAGCTGCAGCTGCCGAAAGAAGTGATTAGTTGCCGATGTTTTCCGATCTCAGACGCCCCGATCTCCCACTCGCGCCATCGAAAAACTGCGTCGTCAAAAACAAAGCTATCGGCCTTCTCGTCCTCAAGCATGGCAGCTGTCTGTTGATCGGTCCAACCGTGTTCGATTGCGAGCACCCCCGCCCCGAGCACATTAAGAAACCCGTGCATCTTGGTTTTCACTTCGTCGCGGAACATCCGGACGGGATGATGAAGACCGGCTGTGAATTTGATCGGTACACCGTACTTTCCTGCTGTCACGAGCACCTCCGCGATTTGCGCTGAAGCAGGAAACGCGTCCGCTGTCACCCCGCCGGTGCGCAGCTTAAAACCGAATTGTTGTTCCTTTGCGCGCCGGTTGTGCTCCGCCAGCATGGAAATGGTTTGTCTCGCTTTCTGCACGGACGTTTCCCAAAAAGCTCTTCTCGGCAGCCCGCCGAGTATGGTCGCCGTCTCCTTCAGCGCCGCCGCATCCACGTCTGCCGGGAGAGGCATCTCCAATTGGCCGATCCGCACTGCCTTTGGATTCTCGCCCGCAAATTCCCGAATCCCCTTCACCGCCATCTTTAATTCTTCGATAAAATCGATGGCATTAATAGTTTTGGGACCAAGGGCGGAGATCTGAAGCGGATAAGTCTCATCGAACTCAGAAACGAACCATGCCGCCTCGGCGAACTTTTCCACCGGAAGCACAAACGTTGAAAGCATCCAGGCTTCATTGCTGCGTGCATAATTCGCCTGGTTCTTCAAAGCCGGCTCGAGTTTGAGCGTCGCCGGAGGAAACAAACCGGCGTAATCAATCGAGCGCGCCAGCAGGGATCGAAGAGAAAGGGCCTCCGTTGTCTGCACTCGGATCAGGGGAAAAGACCGCGCGTGGCCTTGGCTTTCATGACGCGTTCAACGCCGATGGCCATCGCTGCCATGCGATGAGAAATTTTGTGCGCCTTTGCACGCCGGATCACCTGTGTGAATGAATGCTCCATGATCCGGAAAAGTTTATCCGTCACCTCGGTCTCGCTCCACATGAATGCTTGCAATCCCTGCACCCATTCGAAGTAGGAAACGATCACGCCACCGGCATTGCACAAGATGTCTGGAATTACGAATACCTCGTCCCAACGTTGATCAAGAATTCGATCGGCTTCCGGACTGGTGGGACCGTTTGCACCTTCGGCAAGAATGCGACACTGCAGTTTTGCTGCATTTCGTTCGGTGATGACGCGATCCACGGCGGCTGGAACGAGGACGTCGCATTTTTTCAGGAGCATTTCATTTGGATCGATCTGATCGCCGTGACCGAATGCGCGCAAATTTCCTTTTTTGAGGACGTGTTGTTCGGCGGCCTTTACGTCAATCCCGTTCGGATTATAGAGGGCGACGGTCGCGTCGCTGATACCGACAATTTTCAGGCCCGTTTTGAGAGCGAGGGATAATGCCGCTACCGAGCCGACATTGCCAAAACCCTGTACGATGCCGGTACATTTCTCCGGATCCATTTTCAGCATGTCCATGGCCCGTTCCACCAGATAAACGACGCCACGACCCGTCGCTTCGCGGCGGCCTTCGGTACCACCGATTGAGACCGGTTTGCCGGTGACAATTTCGCTGACCGCGTAGCCTTGATAAACCGAGTAAGTATCCATGAACCACGCCATCACCTGCTCGTTCGTGCCCATGTCGGGTCCCATGATGTCTGTGTGCGGCCCGACAAATGGGATCATTTCCTGCATGTAACGGCGCGAGACCGCTTCGAGCTCCTGACGCGAGAGTTTCGCCGGATCGACGGCAATGCCGCCCTTGGCTCCGCCGTAGGGCAAACCGGCCAGAGCGCATTTCCAACTCATCCACATTGCCAGCGCCGCCGTTTCCCCCATTGAGAGGGAAGGCGCGAAACGCGTTCCACCTTTGGTCGGACCAAGTGTGAGATGATGTTGAACGCGGTAGCCCTGAAATGTTTTGGTGCTGCCATCATCCATATGGACAGGCAGAGTCACTGCGATCGCACGCTTGGGATACATCAAGCGCTCGCGATGATTCGGATCGATGTTCAAATAATCGGCGATGACGCGAAATTGCTCGCACGCCATTTTGAAAACATCGTCGTCGTAAATACTCAGCGCAGAACTCATAAATGCAGAGAGGCGCAGGGAACGAGGCGCCGAAGACTGGTATTTGCGCTGGGTGCCGTGCGGCGTCAAATCGAATCCATTCCCGCGGACGACCAATACACACCCGACCGGCACGAAAAGTCTGGCAACCAAACCGAGCCTGCCTAGAGTCGTCGCTTCGATGGACGATTGGCGCAAAGCGCGATTGGAAACACTCGCGGTGCACGCTGGGCACTCGATCGATCCGGCTACCGGCGCCGTTTCCGCCCCGATTCATCTCTCAACCACTTTCGAGCGAAATGCGGATGGGAGTTTCCCGCACGGTTTCACCTACACCCGCGCCAACAATCCAAATCGCCAGGCACTGGAGACTGCGGTGGCGATCGTGGAAGGGGGCGCCGTGGCGGCAGCCTTTGCCAGTGGCTCAGCCGCGACGATGGCAATCTTGCATGCCTTGAAACCGGGAGACCGCGTGGTTGCGCCGACGGACGCTTACTACGGAACGACAAAATTACTGCGCGATCTGTTTTTGCGATGGGGGCTGGAAGCCAGCTTTGTGGACATGGCTGTGCCAAACGATATCGATCGAGCGCTGGCACTGAAGCCGCGGCTTGTCTGGATCGAGACGCCGTCAAATCCGCTGCTCAAGATTGTCGACATCGCAAGCATGGCAAAGCGTGCCCACGACTCGGGCGCAATGTGCGTGTGCGACAATACCTGGGCTCCTACCCTGCAGCGACCCTTCGATCTGGGAGCAGATGTCATCATTCACTCGACTACCAAATATATTGGCGGGCATTGCGACGTTGCCGGCGGAGTTGTTGTTGCCAAAGAAGATTCGGAATTTTTTCGGAACATTCGTGAGATTCAGGGCGAAGGCGGAGCAGTCCCCTCACCTTTCGATTGCTGGCTTGTCCTTCGCGGGTTGCGTACGCTGCCCTGGCGAATGCGCGCCCACTCGCAAAATGCGATGGCGGTCGCTAACTTTCTCGCCGGACACGACAAAGTGGAACGGGTTTATTATCCGGGGCTGGCAATGCATCCAGCGCATGAAATCGCGGCTCTCCAAATGCGTGAGTTTTCCGGCATGCTTTCTTTCGAGGTAAAAGGTGGCGAAGGTGCGGCGATGGATGTTGCGGCCAGGACGAGGATTTTTATTCGCGCGACCAGTCTGGGCGGTGTGGAAAGTTTGATCGAACATCGCGCTTCGATCGAAGGCCCGACGACCCGGGCGCCAAAAAGCCTGTTACGGCTCTCGGTTGGCCTGGAACATCCGGAGGATTTGATCGCCGACCTCGATCAGGCGCTCGGCTGAGGGCCGAACCGTTTCCGCGCCAGCACGACGACATCCTGCACCTCTGCGACGCGGAGCGCGTAAGCGGTAGCAAAGAATGCGAATGCACCGATCGCAATGGTGAGAAAGAGGTCGATCGCCTTCTGCCAAAAACGCAATGCGGAGAGATCGTGAAAGAACAAAACGTGCGCGCCGTAACAAATCGAGGCGAGAATTGCCCCGGCTCCACACAGTTTCAGAAACGTCACTACCATCGCGCCGGTCTCCAAACGCCCGGCATATCGGCGCATCATTATATATAGAAGCATAAAGTTCGTGATGGCGACCAGGCTGGTCGAAAGAGCCAGACCGCGATGGCCGATGTGAAGTTGGAAAGCGAAAAACCAGTTCAAGCCGAAATTCACCGCTATCGAGAGCAGACTGACGAGCATTGGCAAATGACGTTTGTCCAGAGCGTAGAAAGCGGGGGCTAAAACCTTCACCGCCGAATAACCGACCAACCCGATTGCATAAAAGCGCAGCGCAGCCGCTGTTTGCACGGTTGCGAAAGAGGTGAAACGACCGTGTTCGTAAATCAAACTGATGATCGGATCGGCGAGGATGATCAGGCCAATCGCGGACGGAATAGTGAGCAGCATGACAAGCCGGAGCGAGTGGGCAAGGGCTGAGCGAAACTCGGATTTGTTGCCAAGCGCGGCGCTGCGCGAGACGAGCGGCAACGTCACCGTTGCTACCGCCACGCCGAAGAGACCAAGCGGCAATTGCATTAGTCGAAAGGCGATGTTCAGCCACGTCATCGGGCCATCACCGAGTGCCGAGGCGAATCCACTATTTACCGCTACGTTCACCTGCACCGCGCTGGCCGCAATCGTGGCCGGCCCCATCAAGGAAATAATTATTTTCACGCCAGGATCGCGCCATGAGAAGTCGGGTCGGAATTTAAACCCAACACGTTTCAACGGCGGAAATTGCACGAGCAGCTGAAGTAAACCTCCGATCAGCGTCGCGATGGCGAGGCCTATCAAACCGCGTTCGCCAAAATGCGGATGACGCCAATCCGGTTGCGGCTCGAGCCAATAGCAGAGCGCGACACCGCCAATGATCGAGCCGAGGTTAAAGAAACTCGAGGCCATGGCCGGAATACCGAAGACGTGCTTCGCATTTAGCATTCCCATCGCCAGCGCAGCCAGGGACACAAGAAGGATGAAAGGAAACATGACGCGCGTGAGCAAAATCGTGAGCTGCGCTTTCTCGGGCGCGAATCCCGGTGCCAACACCGCGATCACTTGAGGCGCGAAGATCATGCCGATCACGACCAACGCACTCATGAATATTACGGTCAGGGTTGCGACTTTGTTGGCCAGTCGCCAGGCCGATGCATCGCCGTCGGTCGCGATCCGGCGCGAAAACGTTGTTACAAAAGCAGTCGAAAGCGCCCCTTCGGCAAATAAATCCCGCAACATATTCGGCGCGCGAAACGCCGTCAGGAACGCATCCATGTTGCGTGTCGCGCCGAACAACGCCGCGATCACCACCTCGCGGATGAGGCCAAGAATTCGGCTCGAAAAAATTGCGATGCCAACAATTCCCGTTGCGCGGGTGCTCACGCGCTTATGCTCAGGCGCCGTCATGCGCAAGAAGGAACAAGGTGCAGCGCTTTGGGAAAGCGAAAAATTTAAAGCCCGGTTGGAAGATCGATGAATTCCCAGTCGAGCTGAAACTTTTCCGCCAGATGCGCCGCCAACGCTTTGACGCCGAATGTCTCGGTCGCGTAATGACCACCGAGCAGAAGATTAATCCGGAGTTCGCCGGCCATCACTGCCGCCCAATGCGGCGCTTCGCCTGTAATAAAGGTGTCGATTCCTTCCGCTACCACGCGTTCAATCTCTCCGCCCGCGCCCCCAGTGATCACCCCGAGCCGCTCGGTTATTTCAGGGCCGGCCGCGATCCGTTTCACCGCGCCCGCCACTGCAATCTCCAATCGCCTGGCAATCTCTGAAAAAGGGATTCCAACCGAAGCGCTCCGGCCGAGAAGCGATCCTTTCTCTTCGAAAAACGGCTGAGATTTTTCGATCCCGAGAGCGCGTATGAGCAGAATGTTGTTTCCGACCTGGTCGTGCAGATCAAGCGGGAGGTGCGCGCTGTAAACCGCAATGTCATTGGCGAGGGCGACTTTAATCTGTCGATGCAACGCTTTCGTGACCGCTCGCAAACCCGGCCAAAACATTCCGTGATGCACGAGAAGAAGATTCGCTCCGATCTCCGCCGCAGCTTCGAGCGCGTGCGTGGAAAGGTCGACCGCTGCTGCGATCTTTTTCACGGTGCCTGAATTTTCCAGCTGCAATCCATTCAGCGCATTTGGCCAGTCTTCCACCTCCGCGATCCGCAGATAGTCATTCGTGTAGGCCACAATTTCAGTGGCCGATCTGGAAGGATAAATTGAATCAGTCTGCATGTTTGGCGGCCAATCTGTGACTCAATTGAGAGAGGCCGGAAATCTGCCGGGGTGGCCCCTCTTCCAGTCTGATTTAAACACCAGCGCGCTACGGAGGAAAATATAAAGTCTG
>DASXIC010000107.1:0-30228 GCA_036498205.1 Chthoniobacterales bacterium
GCGCGATTGAAACTGTCAATCGAAACTGCCGCTCGAGCGGCTCGCTTCGCATTTTTTGTTGATGTTGCCCGGCGAAGACGTTGGCGCACCATTTTTCTCGGCCACCATGCGGACGATCTCGTTGAAACCGCGTTGCTTAACCTTTTCCGCGGGGCAAGTCCCGGTGGTCTTGCCTCGATGCAACCAATTTCAAGTCATCAGATCGGCAGAACGGAATTGACCATCGTCCGGCCATTGCTCGGTGCCTGGCGTCGCGAGATCGACGCTTATGTAAAGCAGCATAATTTGAAATTCCGCGAGGACGTGACGAACGCAAAACTCGATTCAACGCGAAATCGCGTCCGCCATCGAATCTTGCCCCAAATCGAGAAACAGCTCGGACGCGACGTGCGCAAGGCGATCTGGCGCGCCACTCAAATCTGGATGGAAGAAGAAGCGCTCTTGGAGTCGCTCGCAGGGGAGAATTCAGCTTCGATGCTTCAGCTCGACGTGCTCGATTTGCGAAAAAAGCCGATTGCTCTCCAAAGGCGCGTTATTCGACGGTGGCTAATCGCTCAGCACGTCTCCGATATCGGATTTGAAGTTGTCGAAGAGATTCGTGCATTACTCAATCCGGAGTGCAAAGCGGCCAAACTGAATTTGCCTCGGGGGCGCCACGTCCGCCGTCGGGCAAAGAAAATTTTCATCGAATAAGACGCTACAAGGCGGGGATTTCTGCGTGTTAGTCAGCATTTGCGAGGTCGTTCTCTTTCGCTCAGGGTGAGATGACATGACTTCGCCGGTTCGCGTTCGCTTTGCGCCGTCTCCTACGGGCTATCTCCACATCGGTGGCGCGCGTACCGCGCTCTTCAACTGGCTTTTCGCCCGCCACCACAAGGGCAGCCTTGTCCTCAGAGTGGAAGACACCGATAAATCGCGCAATACCGAGGAGGCCGCGGCCGCAATTTATGAGGGCTTACGCTGGCTCGGGCTGGAATGGGACGAAGGGCCGCATGTTGGCGGCGATTTCGGGCCATATTTTCAAAGTCAGCGTAATGAGATCTACGAGCGCCACCTCAGGAAATTGCAGGACGCAGGCCACATTTTCGAAGACGAAGGTGCGCTCCGTTTCCGTTCGCCGCGCGAGCATGTCATCGTCAACGACCTCGTCGCGGGCAAGATCGATTTCGATCTGACCAATCCGGGCACACATCCGGACATGACTGTTCGCCGCCCCGATGGGTCGTGGATCTTTCATTTCGTAAACGTGGTGGATGATATTGAGATGAAAATCTCGCACGTCATTCGCGGCGAGGATCATCTCTCGAACACGCCCAAACACATTGAGCTCTATCGGGCACTCGGCGCGGAGCCGCCGCAGTTCGCACACATCCCGCTGATCATGAACAAAGGAGGTTCAAAGATGAGCAAGCGAGACCAGGGGGCGAGCGTGGCATACTATATCAGGAGAGGATATTTGCCGGAAGCGGTGCGGAATTATCTATGCCTCCTTGGCTGGTCACCCAAAGGCGATCGCGAAAAACTGCCAATTCAGGAGGTTATCAAGATCTTCGATCTGGAGAATGTCCTGCGGAGCCATGCCACTTTCGATCCTGACAAATTGCATTGGCTAAATGGCGAATATGCGCGCGAGCTGGATGATGCGTCCTTTTATGCTTTGGCTGTGCAGAGCTTGAAATCGGCCGGGGTGAAAATAGACGAATTCCCTCAGGATTACGTGCGAGCAGCTCTCCAAACCTGCAAAGGCAAGATCAACACTTTCGACGAATTGCCGGCCTACTGCCGGTTTTATTTTACAGAAGATTTCGAATACGCGCCTGACAGCGTTGCCAAACATTTTACGGCGGAAAGCAAGTCACGTCTCGCTGCGGTTCGAGATGCATTGGCTGGCGTCGAGGAATTCAGCGCGAGCGCGGTGGAAGTCCTCTTGAAGTCAACGGCGGCAAAGCTTGGTCTCAAAATCGGTGCGTTAATTCATCCTACTCGTCTCGCGGTCACCGGAAGCAATATTGGCCCGAGTCTGTATCACCTTCTCGAAGTTTTGGGAAAAGAGAAAGTCCTAAAGCGATTGGAGCGTGCGCTTCGAAATTTCTAAGGACGCGGAGATTGCCTCTATCTCCTGCTTCGGGCCGATACGATGGCGATCAGGCGATTATTTCTTTGTCGCCCAGGTGTCTTTGAGCGCAATCGTCCGATTCCAAACCTGTTTGTTACGGGTGGAATCGGGATCGACCGCGAAATAGCCAAGCCGCTCGAATTGATAGCGTTCCTCGGGTCGCGCGTCCTTGAGCGCTGGCTCGCACTTTGCCGTGACGATTTCGAGGGAGTGCGGGTTAATGAATGATTTGAAATCGCCACTCGCGTCCGGCTCGGGCACGCTAAAGAGCCGATCGTATAGCCGCACCTCGGCCTCGAATGCATGAGGCACACTGACCCAGTGGAGCGTGCCTTTGACTTTGCGGTTGGAAGTCGCGCCGCCCGACTTGCTTTCCAAATCAACTGTACACCGTAGCTCAGTCACATTTCCCGCATCATCCTTCAGCACCTCCTCGCACTTGATGATGTAAGCGTATTTCAATCGCACCTCGCCGCCTGGTTTGAGCCGGAAATATTTGGGTGGCGGTATTTCCGCGAAATCGGCGCGGTCAATGAAAAGCTCGCGGCTGAACGGTATCTTGCGGCTTCCTGCCGCCGCGTCCTCCGGGTTATTGACGGCGTCGAGCTGCTCCACCTCAGCCGGCGGATAATTGGTAAGAGTTACTTTGATTGGATGAAGAACGGCGAGACGCCGCGTCGCGGCGCGATTGAGTTCTTCACGCACGGCATGTTCCAGCACCGCAATGTCAGTCATGCTGGGATACTTGGTGATACCGATGTTGTAGGCGAAGGCACGGAGCGCGCTCGCGGGCACACCGCGCCGGCGCAATCCGGATATCGTCAACATTCGAGGGTCGTCCCAACCGTTTACAAATTTCTCATTCACGAGCTGGATGAGTTTTCGTTTGCTCATTACCGAGTAGGTGAGGTTGAGCCGGGCGAATTCGTATTGATGCGGACGCGGCTGCGGCAGTTCGAGCGCTTCCAGAATCCAATCGTAAAGCGGGCGATGCACTTCGAATTCCAAAGTGCAAACCGAATGCGTGATCCCTTCGATGTAATCGCTGAGTGTATGCGCCCAGTCGTACATGGGATAAATGCACCATTTGTTTCCAGTTCGATGGTGGGAGACGTGTCGAATCCGGTAGAGGACAGGGTCCCGCAGCCAAACGTTGGGGGCGCTCATATCGATTTTCGCCCGCAGCGTTCGCGCGCCATCCGGAAATTCGCCCGCCTTCATCCGCGCAAGCAGATCGAGGTTCTCCTGCACCGGCCGCTGCCTGAAGGAAGACTCTTTGCCGAGCCGGCGCAGTTCGTCGGTTTGCTCCGGCGTCATATCGCAAACATATGCCTTGCCCTTGCGCACAAGTTCGACCGCGTACTCATAAAACCGATCGAAGTAATCCGAGGCGTAAAGAGGGGCGCCCCCAAGGTTTTTGTCAGCCCAGCCATCAACGAGCCAGTGCACGTCGGTCATGATGGAATCGACATACTCGGTCTCTTCCTTGGCCGGATTGGTATCATCCATCCGGACGTTGCAGACTCCCGCGAACTCGTGCGCGATACCGAAGTTTAGACAGATCGATTTGGCGTGGCCGATATGAAGATAACCATTCGGCTCGGGCGGAAAACGCGTTCGAATATGCCCCTGGCGGCCGCTACGTAGGTCCTCAGCCACGATATCGCGGATAAAATCGGAGGGTCGCGCGATGTCAGCCTGTTCATTCATTGCCGTAGCGCGAAATTATCGACGAAGGGGTAGATCGACAATATTCGCGTCTTGAAGCTAAACTATCCGCGCGCGTCATCCTGAGCAAAGCGAAGGATCTCACTGACGATGTGCACGTTCAACGGGTGTGAGATAATAGTTTGGATGAGGTCCCTCAATCCGAGCGGGAGGCTGTGCCTGTGCGAGTCGGGCAGGTTCAAATGAAGGAGGTTTACACACTGGAAGATCTCAGAAATTGGCGCGAGATCGCAGACAAGATCAGCCCGCCGATTCGTCTCGGCGTTTTTGGCGATCCCGTAATGCATTCGTTGTCTCCGCAATTGCAGAATGCGGCGCTTAAAGATGCTGAGATCGAAATGCAATACGCGCGGTTTCATATTCACCCTGACGAACTCCGTGAGGCAGTTCAGCTTGCGCGCGATTGTCGATTCGTCGGTCTAAATTTCACTGTCCCGCACAAAATCGCGGCTGCCGGGTTGGTGGATTCGGTCGATGAATCCAGCAAAAAAATCGGCGCGATTAACACGGTCCGAATCGTGGACGGGGCACTTGCCGGGTTTAATACCGATGGCGAAGGATTTGGGCGAGCGATTCGCGATCATTTCGCCATCGATCTGCGCGATCTTCGGGTGCTGGTGTTGGGAGCGGGCGGCGCCGCCCGCGCTATCGCGTTTCACTGCGCGTCGGAGAGATGCGAGCGGCTGGTGATCGTGAATCGCGATCCGAAAAAGGCGAACCGGCTGATCGACGAGCTTCGTCCGGGGTTTATCGGCCCACGCGTGCTCGGACCGGTCGCTCGGCTTGAAGCGGTGCCGTGGGAGGAAAGCGCGATCCGCTTTCAACTGGCAAATCTCGATCTTGTTGTAAACGCCACGCCCCTTGGATTGCAGGCGCGCGATCCTTCTCCCATTCCCGCTCGAGCGCTTGCACCGCACTTGATGGTTTTTGATACCGGGTATGGAACAGCAAAGACTCCTTTCGTTCGCGCGGCGGAGGAGGCAGGCGCGCGTGCAGCCGATGGACGGCTAATGCTCATGCATCAAGGTGCGGCGAGTTTTGAAATCTGGTTCGAGCGACCTGCTCCGTTTACGGCCATGCGTGAGGCCCTTAAATAATCGATCGATTTTCCGGGCGGTTCGGTGAACTGCCCCTACCAAAGCGCCGACGATCGGACCACCGTCGCAATCACACCAACGTATTCGAAATTAACTCCGCCCGGTGGGGGCGATTGACCTCAATCGCCCGTTGACGCCTCGGTCCTACGACCTACTGGTTTTCCCTGGCCATTTCTCCGCCGCGGGCGGCCGCGGCTTCGACGGCGGCACTGATTCCGGCAGCGGTCGACCGCCCCTCCATCACTTGGAGGCCCGCAGCGGTGGTCCCACCAGGCGTTACGACCATTGCTATTAGTTCCTCAGGTGTTTTGTTGCTGCTCAGCGCGAGCTCAGCCGCTCCGGAAACCGTTTGGGCGGCGAGTTTCAAGGCATCTTTCTCATTTTTTAGGCCGGCTTTGATACCTCCCGCCCCGAGCGCTTTTATCATCACGTAAACAAAAGCAGGGCCGCTACCGCCCAAAGCCGTGACGGCATCGATTTCGTCATCATCGACCTCGACCGCAATGCCAATGGCATCAAAGATTGTGCGCACTTTACCGCGATCTTCGTTCGTCGTTCTCGAGCCCGCAGCCAAGGCAGACGCGGCGCAGCCGATTGCGCTCGGAGTATTTGTTATGACGCGCATCACCCGAGCGGGGGTCGCTGCCTCGATGTTACGGATCCGAACGCCCGCGGCCAGAGAGACGACCAGCTTGTGTTCAACGCCATCGCCGATTTCCCGCAAAATGGGCAAGACCATTTGTGGTTTGACCCCGAGAAATATCAAATCGGCCGAGGCAGCGAGCTCGCGATTGTTTTGCGCAATGGCGATGCCGAGATCGTCCCGCAACGATTCACGCAACGCGGCATTCGGTTCGCTCACAATAATTTGGTTGGGGGCGCAAAACTTCTTTAGCAGCAGCCCTCGGATAACTGAGCCCGCGAGTTTGCCCGCACCGATAAAACCGACCTGATAACGTGACTGGCCCATTTGTGAATCAACGTGCAGCAGCGATATTATTCAGTGGTAAACGCGGCTGTAAACTTTGCTCCGAGCCGGAGTGGCATTAATCCGAGCCGGAATGGCGTTGATCTGGCAGCGGAAATTTTGGAGCTGAAACACGAGCGCAACGCCGTCATCCTCGCGCATAATTATCAGGTGCCCGAGCTTCAGGATATCGCCGATTTTGTCGGCGATTCGCTTGGGTTGAGCTATCAGGCGGCAAAAACCGACGCTGAAGTCATTCTTTTTTGCGGGGTTCACTTTATGGCCGAGACGGCCAAGATCATTAATCCGGCCAAACGGGTTATTCTGCCCGATCTTGACGCCGGTTGTTCGCTTTCGGAGTCCTGCCCACCCGAGGCGCTGGCTGCGTTTTTGAAGAAGAACGCGGAGAAAAACTACTACGTGATTGCCTATATTAACTGTAGCGCCGGCGTGAAAGCGCAGAGCGATGTGATCTGCACCAGCGGTAATGCCGAGAAGATCGTCAATGCTGCGCCGGCCGAGCGTAACATCCTCTTCGTGCCGGATCAGAATCTCGGAGCCTGGGTGATGGAGCGGACAGGTCGCAAAATGGATTTGTGGCGGGGGACCTGTTACGTGCACGTCGAGTTTACTGCGCGCAGCATCGGAAAAATCCGGGAAGAATATCCGGGAGCGCCGCTGGTTGCGCACCCCGAGTGCACAGCGGCGGTCCGCATGCTCGCGGACGAGGTTTGTTCGACTGAAAAGATGGTCTCGTTCTGCAAGAGTTCGGATGCCGACACAATTATTGTGGCTACTGAAGCCGGTATGCTGCACCGATTGAAAAAGGAAATTCCCGGCAAGAATTTCGTACCGGGACCAACAGAGCACTGCGCCTGCGCGGAGTGCCGGTTCATGAAAATGAACACGCTGGAAAAGGCGTTCAATGCCTTGCGAGATCTTGAGCCGGAAATCATTTTACCCGAATGGCTGCGCGAGCGCGCTGAAGCGCCGATCTTGCGAATGCTGGAGCTGAGCAAATAGGATCGATCTGTCATTGCGAGCACAGTCCAGGATCGGTAACTCTCTTGCAAAATTGAACAGCCAAGATGTTTCGATTTCGCTCGGCATGACAAAGCCCGAACCGTTCGGGCAAGCGCGCAGTGGCGCTGATCCGGCGGAGCTGAACTCCACAATTAGCGGATAGGTTAAACGCAAATTGACCAAAATTAATCGTGGCCAACCATGATTTGTAGCCGTCTCGCTCTGTTGAGGCGTGTGGCGAAGACACGGTCACAGAGCGCTGTGGCTACAGGGCAGCTGCTGATCGCGCGACAAAAGGCAGATGGAAGCGGACGCAAACGAGTCAAGCTCGGTGCCTATAGTCACAAACGCTCTCGGAGGGCGATTGAGTTCAATCGCCCCTGCCTTGCCGATTCTGCAGGTAGAGGCGGTCCACCGAACCGCCCGCACCATGCTCGATTAGATTTGTTTTTGATCACCGCGATTCCTTAAGTTCGCCGGCAATGCAGCGGGTTCTTCTCGCAGTCGTGGTTTTATTGGTAGCGATTTTGTTGGGGCGGGATGCTCATGTCGAAAAAGCCGATCAATTTTTTCTTCAGTGGCTTCTCAAAAATACCAGACCGCCAACCGAGCATGTCCCGCTGACGGTGATCGAGATTGGTCAGGAGTCGCTATTTGGAGCAGCGCCGGAAAAACCAGCCGGCAACTCGAACGAGGATTTCGGCGGCGGGACGGGCAGCACTGCTTCGCCATTGGAATTAGCCCTGTTTCTACAATCGATTCTCGATTACAAACCGATGGTCGTTGCAATCGAGCCGCTATTAAATTGGCGAGGGCGGGACAAAGACCAGGAACAGGTTTTCCTCGATCAGGCCATGCGGGTGCCAAAGTTGTTGCTTGCGGCAGAGCTGACAATGACGCCCGATCCTGATTTGCCGGTCCCGGACATCCCAGGCTTTCCGCATGTGAGAGGGCGGCGTGGCGACCTGCCGTCATTCAATGGTATTGCCCAGCAACCCAGTGAAGAGCTTCGCGTGATTTCGACACCTGGATACGTTAATTTTGCGGATGAAGTTTTGGAGGGGGCCCACGCGCCATTACTCTTCCAATATCGCGGAGAGGTAATTCCGAGTTTTGCGCTCCAAGCCTTTCTTGCCTGGGTGCGGGTTCCTGTTAGCGACGTGAAAATCGAACTTGGCTCGTTTATCGAATTACCAAATGGCCGGCGGATTCCGATTCGAACCGATGGCTCCCTGATAGTAAATCCCAATGCATCAACTCTCGCGCGCCAAATGAGATTAAATGAATTACTTTTGCTCACGCAGCAAAAGCCGATCGGGAAAAGGTCGTCGCTTCAGAGCTTGCACGACGAGCTCATCCTCGCACGAAGCCCGCTGAATCCACGTATGCCGCGCGAGACAATCGTCGCCACGATCGCCACTTTGCAATCGAACCATTTCGTCCGTCGCGTAAGTGTGATCTTTGATTGCATTGTGTTGCTATTGATCGCGCTGCTGGCCTGGCCTGCCACTCGGGTGGCCCGAGTAGACCTGATTTTGGCGGCAATCGCCTTCACCGCTGCTTATTGTTTAGTCGCCTTCGCCCTCATGTCCCGATTCGAAATCTGGGTTCCGGGCGTCGTGCCGCTGAGCGCCGCGGCTCTTCTCCTGCTCATCGGCTTGTTTTGGCCGCGCGCAAAACATCCTGCGGAGGTAGGTGAGCTGGCCGCGTCACCACCGGCTCCGTGAGGGCAATGGGAGACCCAATATCTATCGAGGACCGGGTGCGCCGGCTGCAGGCACAGGGCGTTGTCGATCTCCATTTCGATTTGCTCATGGATCTATATGAGAAGCGCGACCGCACCGGCGTCTTGATCTCCGATTTTTTAGCGGATTTCAAAACCGGTAGCATCGGTGTCGTTGCCGCAGCCGTTTACATCGAAGATCGATATTTGCCGGATATGGCCCTGGCGGTCGCGCTCGATCAAATCGCGCGGCTTTATGTCGAAGTCGAGCGGTCTGACCGCTTTGCCATCTGCAAATCTTATTCGGAAATCGAGCGAGCCAGAAAAGAGGGAAAGATCGCGGTTTTGATTGCGCTTGAAGGTGTGGAACCGCTCGGGAGCGACCTCAATCTGTTACGCGTGTTTTACGAATTGGGAGTTCGTATAATTGGGCTTACCCATGCGCGCCGCAACGCCGCGGGAAGCGGCGGCGTCTTTGCTTCCGGCGGATCGGCACCGGAAGGCCTGACCAGTTTCGGATTGGATCTCGTAAGCGCATGCGAGGCGCTCGGCATAATTATCGATCTCGCTCACATCAATCCCGCCGGATTTGATGATATTTTGGAGATCACGAGCAGGGCGCCGATTGTTTCGCATACCAACACGCGAAAATATTACGATATCGAGCGCAACATTTCCGACGACCAGGTCAAAAAGATCGGGACGCGCGGCGGCGTCATTGGCGTAAACTCAGTCCTGGTCAGTCCTCGCAAAGAAGAATCGACTCTCGATCGCTACGTCGATCACATCGAACATTTCGTCAATCTAATCGGCATCGATGGGGTGGGGACCGGCTTCGATTTTTTCGAATTCATTTATCGGCAATGGTCGGAGAGCAAGCGCCTGGAGTTCCACAAAAAATTTCCGAGCGTGCACATTATTCCGGATTTGGCGAATCATGCTCACGCGCCCAACCTTATCCGCAGATTAATCGAGCGTGGCTTGGACGATAATCAGATCGAAAAAATCCTCTTTCGAAATTGGATGCGAATCTTCAAGCAACTGCTCTAGCCCCTCTGCGAAGGAGATTGGAGCATTTAAGCGAGCGTGATAGCGTCGCTACAGCTCAGACGATCGGTAAGGTGGAGAATTTTCGACCAAGGACAAGTTGACTTGGCGCATGTAACCAGTTGTCGAGCACGCTTGCGTAGACACAGCGAAAATCTGTTCCGAACTTCAGGTCGCCATTATCCAGATTGGTCAGACTGGGATGAGCGCCGAATAACCCAGGTTTGACGCGTCCGCCAATGAGGAACATCGGTGCAGCGGTGCCGTGATCGGTTCCGTTGTTGGCGTTTTCCGCAACACGGCGTCCAAATTCGCTGAAGGTCATCAGGAGGACGCGCTCAAAATTTCCCTGTTGCTTGAGGTCGGCCACAAACGCGCCGACGGCCTCGTTAAGCACGCTCATTAACCGATCATGCGAACCGATTTGGCCGGCATGCGTGTCAAAGCCTCCCTGGCTGGCATAATAGACGCGAGCAGGCAGACCCCCCGCAATCATCCGCCCGATCAAATTCAAACTCGCGCCCAGCGGGCTTTGCGGGTAGGGAACGTTCGATTTGTACTTGCGCGCGATCGCCAGAATTTTGTCCGAACTGATTTGCGCATCGAGTGCTGTGCGACGCAGGAAATCCTCGATGCCGACGTCATTAGCGGTTTTTCCGGGTAACGACGAGATAGTAGTGCCATCGCTGGCGGCACTGGGCGCTTCCTCCACTCCGGTGATCAGTTGTCGGTAAAAAGTTTCCTCTTCGCTAAGCGGCTGTCCATTTTCACCGGTGGATGCTTTCCACCGAAATTGCTCCGGTCGAGAAAGGGTAACGCCGGTTGGAACTCTTGCCGAGAACGCCTGCGGCGATTGATCGCCAATAGCAACGCCGACTGTCGGATCGGCGCCGGGACAGCAATTATCGAAGTAACGGCCGAGCCAGCCTTCGCTTTCGATTTGATTCGCATCGGAGGCCGTTTGCCAGATTTCCGTCGAACGGAAATGGGAACGATTCGGATTCGGGTAACCAACTCCCTGCACAATGGCGAGCTGCCCCGAATCATGAAGCGATTTCAGTTGCGTCAAACGCGGGTTCAATCCCACGTAGGAATCGAGCTTTAGGACCTTGTCACCCGGCAGGGCAAGCCTGGGTCTGACCCGGTGGTAAGCATCGTCAGCGAATGGAATCACCGTGTTCAAACCATCGTTGCCACCGGCAAGCTGAAGCACTACCAAAATCGTGGAATCCTTTCCGGTCGATATCTGTGTCAGTGTGTCCGCGGCAAGCGCATCGAGTGTCAGAAATGTTTTTTCTAAGAAAACGGGCAGTGTCCAACTGGCCGCCGCTCCGAGCACTGATGTTCGCAAAAATTTTCTCCGGGTTTGTAATGTCGCGTTCATGTTAGTTGGTAGAGCGGCGTGCTCATCATTAAATGGAGGAGACCGCGAATCGTGACGTCGCTGAGATCGCCTTTGCGAGCTTCGAGGAATTTGGTAAATGCTGCCTTGTCGTTGGGCCCGGGATCCGCCTGCAGTAGCCGCTGGCAGAGATCGGCGATTAATCGTTCCCCATCATTGCGCGATTCGGCCGGGATGATTTTACTGATGTTAATGGGATCGCGTCGAATATTCTCGGCAACAGTCGCGCCAACAGCAGGACGAAACCCGAGATCGGCGCCCTGTCGCCGAATCTGTGGCGGCAAGATTGCGTCGCCGTTGATCAGATAATCGGCGAAATTATTTCGGAACAATAACGTTGACGTGCTGATCCAACTTTTGCCGCCATCCCATCCCTTCACATTGGGCGGCGCAAAAAGAACCTGACCCATTTGCCGCATCGCATTTTGCGCAATCCGGGGCGCCGGTAAATCGCACTGCAGCAGCTTGCACGTCTGAACCATGAATTGAGTGGGGCTCTTAATTTGCGCCCGGAGCACCCGTTCCGAATAGAATTCGGTCGACGAGAAAATTTCGCGCAGGACCGGCTTCATCTCCAAATTGTGAGCACGCAACCGGTCGGCCACCGCCACAACCAATTGTTCTGACGGTTCGTCTTCGATAAAAAACCGGCAAAGTTTCTTCGCGATAAACTGCGCGCAGGCGGGCTGTTTCGCCAGAATATCGATAATGTCATCGCCGTTAAAATTACCCGTGCGGCCAAGAAAAGTTTTTGGGCCGCCGTCGTGCTGGTTCGGAGCAAACCAGGAGCGCTGGGTAACGAGATCGAGGCGATAACCGGTAAAGGCACGGGCGGCCTCACGGACGTCCTGTTCGTTGTAATTCCCAATTCCAACAGTGAATAATTCCATCAGCTCGCGCGCCCAATTCTCGTTTGGGTGCTCGCGCCGGCTCTGCGGCAGATCCAGATAAATCATCATCGCTGGATCGCGGGACATCTCTTTTGTCAGTGTAGTAAAATTTCCCAGAGCATGATGCCGGATGGTGTCGTTTTGCTGCCACATCCAATAGCCGTCCTTGACCTTTTCCATGCTGGTAGCGAAGTGCCCGTGCCAGAAGAGCGTCATTTTTTCCAGCAACGGCGCGTTCGTTGCTGCCATGCGTGCAATCCACCATCGACGCAGATCGAGAATTTCTTCTCCTTCCATTTGGCGCGCGGCGCGAATTTTGGTGGTGTCGCCGCTTTTTTTTGCCATGCGCGCTTCCTGTCGAATGGAGCGCAGATCGCGAGGATGGGCCCAATCGGGCGCCGTCGGCGAAGTCTCCGGTTCGGCCGGTTCGACAAGATCCCGCACTGCCAACTGCAGACCTTTCGCTCTTATCCTGGCGATCTCCTCGGGCGTTCCGCCGAAAGCGGCGCGATTAAGCAAATGCGCGGCAGTGCGCGCACTCCACTGGGAGGGGAGTAACGGGCTCAGCACGCAAATTGAACCGCGAGCCCACACCGAAGTTGCGGCCGCAGTTGCTGCTTGCGCGCTTGACTTAGGCGAGCACCTTCGCCGTGCCGGTCCCCCGAATTGTTCCGTGAAATTTATCAATTTAACGCGCCGCACTGAGATCGGCGCGAATTCGTATTACCTGGAGGTGGATGGAAGCCGGCTAATCTTGGATTGCGGCATGCATCCGAAGAATGAAGGTGAAGCCGCGTTGCCCGGCTGGAGAGCGATCGATGGCCGAGTGGTTAACGCCGTTCTCATCAGCCATGCGCATCAGGATCACATTGGCACGCTGCCGGTCTTGATGCGGCGGCAGCCGAATGCGCGCGTGTTCATGACGGAAGCGACGGGCGAGATCGGCAGCGCGTTATTGCATAATTCGGTGAATGTGATGACGCGGCAACGGGAGGAGCTTGGGACGACCCTTTACCCCCTTTTCACTCACCGCGAGACCGAGCACGCAAGCGATCGCTGGCATTTCTGCCATTATCGGCGGCGCTATGCGTTAAGTGGCGGCGGAGCAAGAAAAACCGGCGAGGTAACCTTTGAGTATTGCGATGCCGGGCACGTGCTTGGTTCGGCGGGAATTCTTCTCCGCGGCGAAGGGCGCACTATTTTCTACAGCGGTGACGTCAATTTCGACAAGCAAACGATCATGCAGCCCGCGGTTTTCCCGCAGAACGGAATTGACGTCATGATCATGGAATGTACGCGCGGGGATAACCCAACCCCGGCTGGTTGGTCGCGCGACTCGGAGGAGAATCGACTTGCGGCAGCTATCGAAGAGACTTTTCGCCGAGATGGATGCGCGCTAATTCCCGTGTTTGCGCTGGGAAAAACACAGGAGGCGCTGGCGATGTTTTACAAATTTCGAAGAGAGAAACTACTCGAGGAATTTCCGATCTATATCGGTGGCCTGAGCTCAAAAATGACGGAAATTTATGACCGGCTTGCGCATCAGTCACTGCGCCAGCTTCCCCGTTTGCAGCTCCTGCGAGATGTGGCGCCATTTGTTCTCTCCGGGCAGACGATCAATGAATCTCCTGCCCGCGCGGGCCGCGTTTACGCGCTATCCAGCGGCATGATGACGCCAAAAACTCTCTCCAATATCTTCGCCCGTCGGGTGCTGGAAAATCCGCGCCACTCGATCTTGTTCGTCGGATACGCCGATCCTGAATCGCCTGGTGGAATTTTGAGAGCGGCGAAAACAGGCGACACGATCCGTCTCGACCCCGACCAGCCATCACAAACGTTGCGCTGTCACATCGAGCAGTTTCAATTCAGCGCGCACGCCTCGCGCGAGTCTCTGATCGGTTACGCCAAACAACTTGCGCCCAAAAAAATTCTGCTTGTCCATGGCGATCCCGCGGCGGTGGAATGGATGCGTGCTCAACTGGCAGGGCAATTGCCAGATTCGGATGTAATCGTTCCTGCTCCCGGGGTAGAAATTGAGTTGTAGCGACTCCGGCCGCGTCCAAATCTAATTAGCTCGACAGGTACGAGACCGCCGTTACAGCGGAATGAAAGTAGTATCGTGGAACATTAATTCGCTGCGCAAACGTCAGGACCGACTGTTCGCATGGCTGAGCAGCGAATCCCCCGATGTAGTTTGCCTGCAGGAAACGAAATGCAGCGACGATCAGTTTCCAGAAATGGCTCTGACTGCGGCAGGATATCGCAGTGTTTTTCACGGACAAAGATCGTACAACGGAGTGGCGATCATTTCACGCGTTGAACTACAAGATCGGGAAGCGTCCCTCTGTGATGCAATCGATGATCGGCAGGCGCGTGTAATTGCCGCGACCGTGGCGGGCGTTCGCATCTTTTCCATTTATGCGCCGAATGGCCGGGCGGTCGGCTCCGATGCCTTCAATTACAAGTTGCAATGGTACGCGAGGCTGCGCGATTGCCTGATCCGGGCGCGCGAAAAATTCTCGGATTTACTTGTCTGCGGAGACTTCAACGTCGCTCCGGAAGATCGTGATGTGCATGATCCGGCGCTTTGGCATGGTGCGATCATGTGTTCGGAGCCAGAGCGGGGGGCCTTTCGCGGCCTCGAGGAGATTGGTTTGCAAGACACATTGCGAATACATCATGCAGAAGGGGGCTTTTTCAGCTGGTGGGATTATCGCATGCTCGCTTTTCCAAAAAATCGCGGCCTGCGAATCGACGCGATTTTAGCGAGCGAGGGACTGGCAAAACATTGCTCGGCCGCTGGAATCGACCGGGAGATGCGCAAGGGTAAAGAACCGTCCGACCACGCACCGGTGTGGGCTGAGTTTTCGCTGTAGCAACGAGTCGGCTCCTGTCGATTATATCGATCATGACCGCGCGTCTCACGGTTGCCCAGCCGCCGCCGCTGCCCCTGCTGATTTTCGACGGGGAATGCCACTTCTGCCGCCGCTGGATCGAGCGCTGGCGGAATTATACTGGCGACAGGGTTGACTATGCTTCATCGCAGGAAGCGGCTCCGCGATTCCCCGAAATCCTCCCAATTGATTTCGAGAATGCCGTGATCCTGATCACTGCCAGTGGTGAAGTTTATGCTGGGGCGGAAGCTGTTTATCGCTCACTGGCGTTTGGCGGGCGCCATTGGCCGTGCGCCTTTTACCAAAAAAATCGTGCCGTGGCGCGGTTTTCCGACGTTGCCTACGGCTTCGTATCCCGACACCGCACGCTCGCTTCCAATGTGACCGGGCTGCTGTGGGGCCGCGATCTGCGTGCGCCGACCTATTTTGTCGCGCGTAATGCTTTTTTGCGAATTCTCGGCTTCATCTATTTGATCGCGTTTCTTTCTCTTTGGATTCAAATCGATGGACTCGTCGGCGACCACGGAATTCTGCCAGCGGCCAGGTTCCTGCCGGCTGTGAAAGCGGAATATGGGACACGCGCGATTTTTGCGCTGCCCACGCTGTGCTGGTTCAACTCTTCGAACGCAGCGCTGAACTGTTTGAGCGCGGTTGGAGCGATCGCATCACTGGTTCTCATCCTGGGAGGAGTACCCGTCATTGCACTGATTATATCTTTTTGCGCTTATCTTTCGCTCGCGATTGCAGGGCAAACATTCCTCAGTTTTCAATGGGACATTTTGCTGCTGGAAACCGGATTCCTGGCAATTTTCTTCGCCCCGCCGATGTGGCGGATGACACGATCGCGCGAAACCGGAATCTCTGGCGTCGCATTGTTTCTCCTCAAATTTCTTCTGTTCAAAGTGATGTTTATGTCCGGCGTCGTGAAACTGACAAGCGGCGATGACTGCTGGTGGAATCTCACTGCGCTGGATTACCATTATTGGACGCAGCCGCTTCCAACTCCGATCGCCTGGTGGGCAGACAAAAATCCGGAATGGTTTAAGAAATTTTCCGTCGCTTTCTGCTTGATGGTTGAAATCGTTGTGCCGTTTTTTATTTGGGCGCCGCGCCGGCTGCGGCTGGGAGCGGCGGCATTGCTCGTTACTCTGCAGATCGCGATCGCGCTTACCGGCAATTACTGCTTCTTCAATTTACTCACCGTTGCACTTTGTCTCCTGTTGCTCGATGACGGCGTTTGGCGCCGGCGACGCGGCGCCCTCCAGAACCCTGTATTTCGCAGTGGAGGGACTGGCGCAGCGGTGTCCGCTGGATCGTTTTTGCGATTATGGAGGGTTGGGACCGTGGGGGTGCTTGTCATCACGCTGCCGCTTAATTTGTGGCTGAGTTACACTGCCATTCGACCCGAGGCGGAGTGGCCGACGTCGCTCGCAACTGTTTACAGTTACCTGGAACCATTTCGGATCGTGAACAGCTACGGCCTCTTTCGCGTAATGACGAGACAGCGGCCTGAAATCGAAGTGGAAGGAAGCGCTGATGGAATCGACTGGATGGTTTACGATTTCAAATGGAAACCCGGCGACATCAAGCGGCTACCTGCCTGGTGCGCACCGCATCAGCCCCGGCTGGACTGGCAAATGTGGTTTGCCGCTCTGGGCGGAAGAAGAGAGGAGATGTGGTTTGGAAATTTTGTTCTACGGCTACTCCAAAACGAGCCGGCAGTAACACGTTTGCTGGCGCAGAATCCATTCCCGGAAAAAGCTCCAAAATATATCCGTGCCAGGTTATTTCAGTATAAGTTCACCAGTCGGGCAGAGCACCGTGCCTCAGGCGCCTGGTGGAAGCGCCGTGAGGTCGGGGAATATTTGCCGGCAGTCTCGTTGCCTCAATGAAGGGGTTGGTTGAATTTTGCCCGCTCTCGGGCATTTTCCCTTATGCCGAAGGAGGAACAAATCGTAACGGAAGGTACGGTCACTCAAGTGTTGCCGGGCACCATGTTTCGAGTCGATCTCCCCGGACAACGCAATGTTCTTGCCCACATTTCTGGCAAAATGCGTAAACACTTCATCCGCATTGTTCCGGGGGACAAGGTTTCGGTGGAACTTTCGCCCTACGATTTAACGAAGGCGCGGATCATTTTCCGCGAACAATAGTAATAGTTCGCAAGCGCGGCACGCCTTCCAATTCCGTTTACATAACGAGGCGCGGAAAGGTTTGCGCAGGGAGCGTCGCGCCGATATTTTGAAACCTAACTGGAGAACGAACAATGGCTGACGAAAACATGAATCAAGGCGGCGCGGGCAGCGCCAGCTCACAGAGCAAATTGGAAAGCAGTAAAACGCACGCGCGTCGGGCGGCGGAGGACCTTAAATCGGCCGCCACTTCGATGGCGGAGGATTATCGCGACAAGGCTAATCAGGCTTGGGACGAGGCGAAAGTGCGCGTCCGAACGTTGCAGGAAGATGGCGAAGATTACGTCCGCGAAAATCCGATGCGGGCAGTATTTACAGCGCTAGGCATTGGTTTTGTGCTCGGTCTGATCTTCCGGCGGTAGACCGCCATGGCGCGCGTAACCGCCGGGTCGCGAAACCCGGCCGGACATGCCGGATTAATCGACAATGCGATCGGGTTTGTCAGCGCATTGTTCGCCTACGTCGAGACTCGAATGGCTCTTCTGGCCATCGAGTCAAAGGCAATGCTGCTGCAGATGGTGGCCATTGTGGCCTTTGGTGTAGGCGCGCTGATTGCGCTGGCGTTTGGATACATCTTTGTCGTCGCGAGCTTGATCGTGGGTATCGCGCACCGCACCGGCATCTCCTGGACATGGATTGGTCTTGGCACTGGATTGCTCCATATCGCAGTAGCCGCGGTATGCGTTTTTCTGGCGAAATCGAAGTTGCATGGTCGCCTCTACGCCGAAACGCGAGCTGAATTGAAAAAGGATCAACAATGGCTGAAATCCCTAAGCAAGACCGAGCCGCAATAAAAAGCGATATCGCGCTTTCGCGTGACCGGTTGGCGCGAGAATTAAGTGGCGTTCGTTACGAGCTGGATTTTCCGCGTAAAATAAAAAGCTCGTTCCGGCATCAACCCGCAATCTGGATTGGGGCCGTTGTGCTCGTTGGCCTGATCATCGCGGTGGCGCCGGCTCGGAAGAAAAAAGTTTACGTCCAAGCCAACGCACGGAAAAAGAAAAGCGGAGAAGGGGAGAGCATTTTGGAGGCGGGCGCTCTTGTCGCGGCTTTGAAATTCGCCGCCACCCTCTTGCGTCCGGTGGTGGTCAATTTTTTGACGACTAAGTTACGTGGCGGCTATGGCAGCCGTCGGGCCGGGCCGCAGCACTGATTTTCAGTTTACGGCTTCGCTCGGTCTCGGCATGATCGTATCGCCTGATGACCGCTCATTCGCTGGGTCACGTTGACGATTATCTTGCCATTGGGCAGGAAGGCGGGGCTTCCGATATTCATCTCGCAGTCAATGCGCCCCCCATATGGCGTTTGCATGGTACGCTATGCCCAATTTGGTCTGAGGCCGCGCCGCTCACCGCCAACGAAACGCAACGACTGGCCGATACTTTTTTGACTGAGGCGCAGATGACTCTGGTGCGCGAGCGCGGAGATGCGGACTTTGCTTACGCTAACCGCGCCGGCAGATTTCGTGCAAGTGTCGCGCGCCATCGGCTTGGTACCGACCTGGTCTTTCGTGTCATCAATACCCGCGTTCGGACAATGGACGAGCTCGGTTTACCGGACCATCTGAAGTTGCTTACCCGCTATCACAACGGGCTCATATTGGTGACGGGGTCTGTCGGTAGCGGAAAATCAACCACCCTGGCTGCACTGATCGAGCAAATCAACGTCGAGCGGCGAGAACACATTATTACGCTGGAGGACCCGATAGAATACGTCTTCGAGTCGAAAGGTTGTCATATCACCCAACGCGAAGTACACACGCATACATCTTCCTTTAGCGCTGCCTTGCGTGCGGCGCTGCGGGAAGATCCGGACGTAATCATGGTGGGGGAAATGCGCGACCTGGAGACGATTTCCCTCGCAATTACTGCATCCGAAACCGGGCATCTCGTCCTCGGAACGCTTCACACCGGTACTGCTGCGCGAACGCTTGATCGGGTGCTCGATGTTTTTCCGGCGGACCAACAGGAACAGATTCGGGTCATGGTTAGCGAATCGTTGCGCGGAATCATCAGCCAACAATTGATTCCGCGCGCGGACGGGACGGGGCGCGTGCTCGGGCTTGAGACGCTGACAAATACTCCCGCTGTTTCGAACGTAATTCGCGAAGCCAAGACCTTTATGCTGCCGGGAATCATTCAAACCGGGCGGAAACAGGGAATGCAGCTGATGGATGACGCGTTGATTGATCTCTTCCGGCAGGGTCTGATCGCCGCGGATGAAACGCTCGCTCGCGCCAATCAGAAGGAAATCGTGCGGCAACAATTGCAGCAAAGGTGAACGCCTATCTAAATCAATTTCTTGAAACGATCGTGGCGGAAGGCGCGTCCGACCTGCACATCGGTGAGGGACAACCGCCTAAGATGCGCCGCAATGGAGATGTAATGCCCATGCGGTCCGAGCCTGTTTTGCGTGATGAAGCGATCCGAATGTTAAGCGAGGTGGCTGGAGGGGAAAACTGGGAAATGTTCGAGGACCGGGGCGATCTCGATTTCGCTTATGAAATGAACAGTAGTTCGCGTTTTCGATGCAACTACTTTAAACAAACCAATGGCTATGGCGGGGTTTTTCGCCTGATTCCGAAGGAAATCGCTTCGTTGGAATCGCTCGGCATCCCGCCCGTAGCCAAAGAATTCGGACACCTGCGCGGAGGATTGGTTTTGGTGACGGGTCCGACCGGGTCTGGAAAATCAACCACTCTGGCAGCGCTGGTAGATTATATTAATGCAAATTTTTCACGTCATATCGTGACCATTGAAGAGCCAATCGAGTTCGTGCACGAACGAAAACGAAGCATGATCACCCAACGTGAAGTCCCTTCCAGCGCCCGCTCCTTTCCCGAAGCATTGAGAGCAGCATTGCGGGAGGATGCCGATATCGTCCTGGTCGGCGAGATGCGCGATCTGGAAACGATTTCGCTGGCGCTATCCGCCGCCGAAACCGGCCTGGTCGTTTTCGGGACGCTCCATACGAATAATGCGCGCAAGAGCGTCGATCGTATGATCGATGCCTTTCCTCCGCCGCGGCAACCACAAGCCCGAACGATGCTGGCGAATTCTTTGCGTGGTGTTTTGGCGCAGTTGCTTTTGAAAAAGGCCGATGGTTCCGGGCGTGTGGCAGTAAATGAGATCCTTATCGCCAATGCGGCGGTGGCGGCCATCATTCGCGAAGGCGCAACACAAAAACTTCAGGATGTGATCGTATCAGGCCGCGCCCAGGGAATGCAGTTCATGGACGACGCGATCTGGAGCTTGCTCGAGAAGAGCGTTGTATCGCCGCACGAAGCGTTCATGAAGGCGATTGATAAGAATCGTTTTAAACAATTCCTGCCACCCGAAGAGGCGGCTCTTGGGGACGCTGCCGGGGCCGTCCCCGAGGACGAGCGGAAGGAGCCGGCAAATTTGAGCAAGCAGCGCCGGCGTGTGTCGAGGTTGTCACGTTGACAACGGGAAAGCCGAATGCTATCGGTCGCGCGACTTTGAAGGGCGCTGTGTAGCAGCGATAATTATCGGCTTCTATGCTACTGAACAGTCAGGTGCTGGTGCTTAATCGGCTGTGGCAGGCGGTGAATATTTGTTCCGCCCGTCGCGCTTTTGCTCTGCTTTACGCCGGACACGCCCAGGTTGTGGCGACCGACGGCGCAAACAATTTCTTCACCCACGATTTCGACAGCTGGCGCGATTTTTCCGCGCAATCGCCGGAGTCGGAGATGGTAACGACAATTTCTTGGAAGATCCGCGTCCCGCGGGTCATCGTCTTACTTTTGTTCGATCGGTTGCCAAAAAAAGAGGTTAAGTTCACTCGGCACAATGTGTTCGAGCGGGACAAAAATACCTGCCAGTATTGCGGCGACGTTTTCGAGCGAAGCGAGCTGAACCTTGACCACGTCCTGCCGCGCGACAAGGGAGGGCTCACCACATGGGAGAATGTGGTTTGTTCCTGTATCGCCTGCAACACACGTAAGGGAAACCGGCTGCCGCATGAGGCTCACATGCGGTTGATTCGTAAACCGAAACGTCCGAAGTGGCGTCCGTTCGTGCATGTCACGTTTACCTCGCAGCATCATGAGAGTTGGCGCCATTTCGTCGATCTTGCCTACTGGAACGTCGAACTGAGCGACTAGTGTTTTAGTCGTGGTTTGTGGCCGCCGGATGCATCTGGCGCATGCCGTAAATCGCAAACGATCAGTGCGAAATCGTGGCGGCGCCGGGATTCAATGGCTGCAGGGAACGGAAAACTGGTTGCGGGTAGACCCCAAACAGAAAAATGCCGGCCATCATCGCAATCATTGCCATGCCGGTAAGAGGGCCGACCGGGATCCTTTCCCTGGTCGCAGGTGGATCCCAATAGATCGCGCGCACAACCTTGAAATAGTAATAAAAACCTGCGCCGACGGTGATCACGCCGACAACGACCAGGCCGAAATGGTGTTGGGCGACAGCAGCGTCAAAGACGAGAAATTTTCCAAGAAATCCTGCGGTAAACGGAACGCCTGCGAGCGAAGCCATGGCCACAAGCATGGCGAAGGCAAGAAATGGAGAACGCTGCGACAGACCCGAAAAATTCTCGAGCTGATCTCCGGCGCGCTGAGCGACGAGAATGAGTACGGCAAAGCTGAGCAACGTCATCAACAAATAGGCAACCAGATAAAAGGCGACGGCGCGCCCGGAAAACGACACGACCGCGATAAGAATATATCCGGCGTGGGCGATGCTGGAGTAAGCGAGCAATCGCTTGACGTTGGTCTGTGGGAGCGCGGCAAGGTTTCCATAGATGAGGGTGAGAACTGCCATGGCAACGAGCAGCCGTTGCATTTCCGGCAGCATCGAGAACGGCCCAAGCACCCGGAGCAGAACCACGAAACCGGCGGCTTTCGAACCGACCGAGAGATAGGCCGTTACCGGTGTGGGAGCGCCCTGATAAACATCGGCAACCCAAATGTGAAATGGCACGGCGGCAATCTTAAAACCGAGCGCGACCATCACGAGGACGCCTCCAAAGAGTGCGGCGCTGCGCTCGAAATTGGTTCCGGTGAAAATAAGCGCAATTTTCTGCAGGTTGGTTTCGCCGGTGGCGCCGAAAATCCAGGTGATTCCGTAAACAAAAAACGCGGTGGAAAGAGCGCTCAGGACCAGATATTTCACTCCCGCTTCCAGTGAAGCCGGATTTCGCCGCATGAAACTAACGAGGACGTAAAACGAAATTGTCACAAGCTCCAGCGAAACGAAGATCATGACGAAATCGATGGCTGAGGACATCCACATCAGCCCGGCACAAAGGAAAATGGGCAACGCAAAGAATTCGCCGAGGCCAGCCTGGGGAGTCACGGGTTCAATCCCCCTTTGTAACGACGGCGCAAAATCAATCATCATCAACAAAATCGCAGCAGTGCTGACGAGCGCGATGCGCTTAAAAAGCAGAGCCAATGCGTCGACAGAATAAAAGTTCCAAAGCGGCGCGTTATCGGCGATCGATTGTGGTGCGACAAAAAAGCTCGCGATCAGAATCGCCCCCAACCCGATCAGGCCGAGGTAGCAAATGATGCGTCTGTCCAGTTTGCCTGCGAACGCTTCCAGGAGAAGAACGGCCGTGCCCAGGATGATCGTCCCAACCTCAAGACTTGGTGCGTAGATCATTTCTCCGCGGCGAAGTAATTGCGGAAGGCGGGCGAGATCGTCTGGACAAGTGTTTGCGGAAAGAATCCAAAGAAAATCGACACTGCGACGAGCATGGCGGCGGGAAGCCGGACGTTAGAATTCAAATCTGTCGCAACCAGTTCTCCCTCGTTTGCACTGCCAAAAAACACGCGGCGATACGCTCGCAGCATGTAGACCGCCGAGATCACGACGCCCCAAAGGGCGAGGACCGTCGCCCATTGGAAAGCGTGAAAATGCGCGTAGTCGAATCCATTTCGGAATGCGCCGAAAAGAACCATGATTTCGGCCGCGAAATTTGCGAATCCCGGCAAACCGATGGCAGCGAAGGCTCCGAGGCCAAAAAGGAACGCGCATATGGGCATGTATTTTGCCAGCCCGCCCAGCGCATCAAAGTCGAGCGAACGGACACGTTTTCGCACTTCCCCGGTGATGCCGAAGAGCAGAGCGATAGAAAGACCATGCGCGAACATCAGGATCGCTGCGCCAGTTGCGCCCAGCAGATTAGCGCTGGCGATGCCCAGAAATATATATCCCATGTGCATCACGCTGGAGTAGCCAAGCATCCAGTCCAGTCGTCTCTGCGCGATTGTGACCAGCCCGATGTAGATGATGTTTGCTAGAAGAAGCACGAGCAACAGATTGGACCATTGACGAGCCGCATCAGGTAACATTGGCAGCGCGATTCGGAGCAAACCGTAAAGACCAAATTTCTTAAGGACGCCGGCATGAAGCATCGCTGCTGGTGCGGGAGCACTGGCGTAGGCTTCCGGGGCCCAGGTGTGAAACGGTACCAATGATATTAAGGTACCAAATCCCGCCAGGAGCAGCAGATAAATGGGAGATTGCGCAGCCGGTGCAATTTGCCCGGCAGAAGCCGCTGCTTGCAATGCCCTAAGATCCAGAGTGCGCGCGGGCGCGGGAACGGCGCGGTACAGCATGATCAGGCCGATTAGAAGAATGAAACTTCCAAGGGCAAGATAGATCGTCACTTTCCAGGCCGCCGCACGTCGATTGCCGCTGCCCCAAATTCCAATGAGCAAAAATGTCGGGATGAGGGCGAGCTCGTGAAAGGCGTAGAAAAAAAATAAGTCCAGCGACGCGAAAGCGCCGATGGCGCCCCCGGCAATGAAAAGGAGGCAGGCATAAAATTCATTTTCGTGGTGCTTGACTTCGCCGGTGAACCACACCGCCGCCAACAGGATAATTGCGGCAAGCAGCAGCATAACGATGCTGAGTCCGTCGATGCCGAGGCTGAAATTCAGCCCCAGATCGCCGGAAATCGGAAAGGTATGGATATCTTGAAATCCGTGCGCATTCGAATTGAAGCGAAAATACTCCAGCATAGTGAGCAAGAGCGTCAAAACAGAACCCACAAACGCCGTGATTCGCGCCGGCAATCCCAGCATGATCATCACCGCGGCAATAATCGGGGCAAATGTGATCAGCAGAATCATCAGCGGAAAACTGCGAAGTATATGGCCCAAATGATGCCGAGCCCGAAGATGAACGCGTAAGCCTGCAAATTCCCCACTTGCATTAAGCGAAGAAGTGCGCCGAATCCCCATGTTCCGCCGCTGGCGCCGCGGATAATGCCGACATCGATGAGCCATCGGTCAATGAAGGCCGAGATGCGGGCGAGCAATTCCTGGGTGTTGTCAATCAGCCAGGCATAAAATTCGTCGACGTAGAGTTTTTTCCGAAGCGCTCGAACCGAAATGGGATCGGTTGTGCAACCGCGATAAACGAATATCGCGATGCCAGCGCCAGCGAGCATGGCGAGCAGAGCAAGAGCGGGCACGAGTACCGCCATCTCGCGTTCCCGCGGGATCACTAAAAAGCGGCCGGCAAAAAAATTAAACCCGCCAAGGAGTGTGAGTAATGCCAGGACAAACAACGGGGCAAGCATGCTGGTAGGGGCTTCGCTGCTACTCTGCGCAATTGGCGACCGTGGCCTGCCGAAGAAAACGACCACCAGCAATCGCAACATGTAAAAGGCGGTCAGGAAAGCGGTGAAAAGGGCGAAGGCGAAAATCGCTCCGTTGCGGTTGTAAGCGAGCGCCAGGATTGCATCCTTGCTGAAAAACCCGGAAAAAGGCGGGCAACCAATCAGGGCGAGGGCGCCAGTACCGAAAGTTACAAACGTCAGGAAAAGATTCCGCCCTTGGCCACCCATCTTCCAAATATTTTGTTCGTGATGAAGCGCAATGATCACTGCTCCTGCGCCAAGAAAAAGGAGCGCCTTAAAAAAGGCGTGTGTGAAAAGGTGAAACATGGCTGCTTCGCTCGAGGCCAATCCCACGGCCATGATCATGTAACCGAGTTGCGACAGTGTTGAGTAAGCAAGAATGCGTTTAATATCGTCCTGTTGTGTCGCAATTAACGCCGCCATCACGGCAGTGATCGTTCCAATCCAGGCGATGACGCGGAGCGCGTCGGGCGAGGCCTGAACGAGAAAACCGACGCGAACCAGCATATAAACACCAGCCGCAACCATGGTCGCGGCATGGATCAGGGCGGAGATCGGGGTTGGCCCTTCCATCGCGTCTGGTAACCACACATGCAGTGGGAATTGGGCGGATTTGCCAACGGCGCCGCAGAAAATCAGAAGCACGGAAATTGTCAGAAAAGCCGGGTTACTAGTGAAGCGCCAGAGCTGTGGAATGATGTCTTCGAAGATGACGCTGCCGGTTGCAGCCCAGACCATAAGAATTCCGAGCATAAAACCGAAGTCGCCAATCCGATTGGTAATAAATGCCTTGTTGGCGGCATCGGCCGCCGCGTCGCGCTCAAACCAATGGCCGATTAGCAGGTAGGAACTCACGCCGACGAGTTCCCAGAAGATGAACATCATCACGAAATTGTTCGCGAGAACGATCCCGAGCATGGCGAACATGAAAAATGAGAGCCCGGCGAAGTAGCGCGATTTACCAGCGTCATCACGCATGTAGCCGAGGGAATAAATATGAATAAGGGCGCCCACGCCGCTGACGACGACGAGCATCGTCCTGCTCAATTGATCCAACGTAAAAGCGATAGGCGCCCGAAGGATGCCGGGGAACTCAATCCACGGGATTTCGGGCGCCGCGATGCGACGGTTAACGAAAATGAGACAGCTGCAGACAAAGCTGACGAGGACTGCGGTAACTGAGATGAAGGCGCTAAGCCCACGGGCACGCTGGGCGAAAAGTACGATCACAGCACTGGCTGCGAGCGGTGCCAGTAGAGCGATCCAGGGGAGAAAGCTCATCCTCACAAGCTAAAACTTCAGCGCGCTGATGTCTTCCACATGCGTAGTGTGGCGCGTTCGGAAAAGGGCGACGATAATGGCGAGGCCAACCGCTACTTCGGCCGCGGCAACCGTGATGATGAAAAAGACGAGGACCTGCGCGTTATAATCAGGCATGCCGTTCGTGCCGAGACGAAAACGTGAAAAGGCGACAAGCGACAGATTGGCAGCATTTAACATTAGCTCCAGAGCCATGAAAATGATGAGAATATTGCGGCGGAGCAATACACCCGCGAAGCCAATGACGAAGAGGATCCCGCTGACGGTGAGATAATCGCCCAGCGTTATCATCGTAGTTCGCGCTTGCTCAGAACGATGACACCAACCGTGGCGACGAGAATGAGAACACCGATAACTTGAAAGGGAAGATTGTAGTTTTGAAACAGGGCCAGTCCCACGCCACGGACGTCGTCCACGCCGGTGGAAGCGAGCGCCGGAAATGATTGCCTTGCCATTTTGGTAGTGCCAATCACTGCCAGGATTTGCACAAGCAATGAGATGGAAACGACCACTCCCCCTGCAAAGGCGAGCCAATTAATTCGGCGCAATTCTTCCGTGCGCAAGTCAAGCAGCATGATGATGAACAAAAACAGCACCATGACTGCACCGGCATAAACGAGCACCTGAATGACCCCGATAAAGAAAGCGTTGAGCAACATGAACAGCGCGGACAATCCGAGAAAGCAAACAACCAGACTGAGCGCGCTCGCGACCGGGTTTCGATTGATAACAACGGCCGCTCCAAAACCGAGCATTAGCAGCGCGAAACTCCAGAAGAGAACGAGAGGCATGACAAGTTTTTGATTGGGATTTCGGATTATCGGTGGAAACGAAATTGCGTCGACAGACAGGTCGATCCCCAATTCGTCAGGGATGGGCCCCCATTGTCCATCATTTCTTTTTGTTCCACTTCAGGACAACCCCATGCATGACGCCGCCGATCTCGAGCAGTTTTTCCTTATCGTGCACCATTTCAGCGCGAGTCAGACCGGTGATCGCGTAATCCTTTCGGAGAAAAATCGCCTGTTCGGGACAGACTTCCTCGCACATCCCGCAGTAAATGCAGCGGATCATGTCGATGTCGAATTCCAGCGGAAATTTTTCAACCTTGGCGAAACGATCGTGCGTGGGAATTTCACCCGCCTCGATCTTGATCGCGCGCGGGGGACAGATGAACTCGCACAATTGGCAGGCAACGCAGCGCACTCTTCCATCTTCATCCCGAACCAGGGCGGGGGTGCCACGGTAGTAATCCGGCATTTGCGAATCGAGTTTCTGTTCCGGGTATTGAATTGTCACCTTTGTCCGACCGAGCAGCATGTTCTTGAAATGCTTGAGCGTGATTGCCATCCCGCTGACGATCGCCGGCAGGTAAAAGCGTTCGGGCCAGCTCAGTTTTGGACGTGGGACTGCGAGGGCCATTACGTCCGGAAAAAGGTAATGATGCCGGCGGCGACAAAGATGTTGAGGAGCGCAATCTCAAAGAAAAAAACCCAGCCCAGTCGCATCAGTTGATCGTAGCGAAAGCGGGGCAGAGTAAAGCGGACCCAGATGAAAACGAAAAGCAGGAGTGCGACCTTGGCGAAGAAAACGCCAATGTTGAGCAATCCAAAAAACCAACCGTGCGATCCGTCCGGAATTCCAGGGAAATGCCAGCCACCGAGAAAAAGTGTTACGATCACGGCGGAGCCGGTAATCATGGCTGCATATTCTCCGAGGAAGAAAAGAGCGAATTTCATCGAGCTATATTCGGTGTGGTAACCTCCGACCAGCTCGGTTTCTGCTTCCGGCAAATCAAACGGCAGGCGGTTGGTTTCGGCGAAAATCGCAATCGCGAAGACCACGAAGGAGATCCAAAGCGGAATGGCCAGCAGCCATTTCACCGGGTTCAGCCAGTCCCCAGCAAACGGCAGGATCATCCACCCGTGATCAATTTGGTACTGCACCAGATCGGTCAGACGCAGTTTGCCCACGAGCAGGAAAATCGGGACGACGGCCAGACCGAGCGATAGCTCGTACGAAATCATCTGCGACGTCGAACGGACTCCTCCAAGAAAAGGATATTTCGAATTTGAGGCCCAGCCAGCGATCACGATTCCGTAAACACCGAGCGACGCGATAGCAAAGACGAACAGGACGCCGACGTTGATATTTGCGATCACCATCGGCACGCCAAAAAGTGTGCTGCCAAAGGGAACCACTGCCATGGTGGTGATGGCGGGAACCATGGCCAGACACGGCGCAAGCCAGTAATAAAATTTGTTTACATGCGCTGGCGTAAACTGCTCCTTCAAGAGAAACTTGGCGGCGTCGGCAATTGGCTGAAAAAGCCCGGACGGCCCGACACGGTTTGGACCGGGCCGGTCCTGAATCAACGCGCTTACCCGACGCTCTGCGTAAACCGCGTATGAGACCATTGGCAAGATGACGAGAAAAATGATGCCGACAATTTTCAGCAGCGAAGTGAAAACAAAAAACGTCGTCGGACTCATTTCCGCGTTCCTATTTCGGGGCTTGCGCTAATTCTCTCGCTTCTACTTTCTCCTCGGCTGGTTCTCCGGGAGCTGCCGGCGTCGTCGTGCCGGCTGGAGTGTCCAGAACTCTCAGACCGAGATCGCCGATTTTACTTAAAGTCAACCCGGCGAACTGGGGGACGGAATTAGCGAGCTGTCGAAAGACATCTTCGATCGAATAAATGCCATTATTGCCAGTCACCGCCTGGATAAGGTCGCGCAATATTTCCCAATCGTCCCGTGCTTCGCCCGGCGAGCGAACGGCACGATTTAATCGCTGCAGTCGACCACGACCATTGATCATGGAGCCGCGTTTCTCCGCGTAAGTGGCCGAAGGAAGCAAGGCGGTGGTGCAGGGTGCCGCTGGATTGCGCAAGATGTTCATCATAATGAAGGATGGCAGGAGCTTTAGCCGGTCGACCGAGATCCCGAACTCAGTGGGATCTTCTCCCAGAACAATGAGCGCCTTGATTCGCCCGTTACCAACGTCTTCGGCAATGGCTGGTAAATGCGCTCCAGGCGCGTCCTTCAATCCCAGAATGAGCTTTGCGCCGTTACTGTTTGGATTTCGGTCGGCGCTAAGCAGGATTTTGTCGCCCTGGCCGCTTCTCGGCACGATATCGATCAGCGAGATATTCAACTGTCTGGCCAGCTCCGAGGTGAGCCACAGTTCTTCGTTCGTCATACGGCCTGAGGCGACGATTGCCATCTCCCAGCCACCAAAGTGTTTTAGCTGCAACGCCGCATTTGCAATCGTCGTTTTCCAATCGGCCGGTCGCAATTTATTGTCCGCAAAGATTTCCGGCTCGAGCAGACGATCGGCCGAATCAACGTATTCAAAATTCAGTCGTCCGTAATCGCACATCCAGACTGAATTGACTGCCGTGTTCTCGCGAGGTGTCTGGCGATAGATCACGTCCTCGCGCGAGCCGATAATCGTGTTGCAGCCGGTGGCGCAGCTTGTACAAATGCTTTTCGTCTCTTTCAAGAACCAGACCCGCATTTCGAAGCGAAAATCGGATGAGGTGAGCGCGCCGACTGGACAAATATCGACAGTATTGAGCGAATAGTTGTTTTCCAACCGCTTGCCCGGATGCGCGGTGAGGACGGTGTGACTTCCGCGATCGACGAAACCGAGCACGTCGTCATTGGCAATTTCCTGACAAAAACGAATGCAGCGCGAGCAGAGAATGCAACGTTCGTCATCGAGCGTCACTCGTGGCCCAATTTGAATTCGTTTCGGTTTTTTGACTTTGTTTTCCAGGAAACGCGAGTCGGCGCGGCCGTACTCAACGCTAAATTCCTGCAGGCGACATTCACCGGCCTGATCACAGATCGGGCAATCCAAGGGATGGTTGATGAGCAAAAACTCCATCACGCCGCGACGGCATTCCTCCGCCAGCGGCGAGTTGGTTCGAATACCCATTCCTTCGGCTACATCCTGAGCGCAGGAAATTTGCGGCCGTGGCATCCAATTAATAACCGGTTTGCCCTCGGGACCTAACTCCAGTTTCCGATCCGGTCCCATCCGCGGCATACCCATTTCGATCAGGCACATTCGGCAGTTGCCCGGTGAAGTCAGTTTTGGATGATAACAGTAGCGCGGAATGTAGGCCCCGGCCTGGGCGCACGCTTCGATCACGCGGGTCCCCTTCGGGAACTGATGCCATCTGCCATCAATCTGGACGTTCAC
>DASXIC010000108.1:0-4740 GCA_036498205.1 Chthoniobacterales bacterium
TGTCAGAATTCCTCAAGGCCGGCGGCGCGTGCAAGTGTCTGACGATGTTCCTGCCGCAGCGGGAGAGTGTTTAGGCAACACGTCGTCATCCTGAGCCGCGCAGACGGCGAATGGATCTCTCCTCTGGTCGAAGCTCAGGCATCAGGGTAACCGTCTCAAAAGAAGTAATGTCTTCAAAGATACTTGTGAGGTCCCTCGTCCCGAAGCATTCCGGGGGCTCGGAATGACAAAGTGATGGGCGCGTTATTTTCCTTCGCGTTTTTTCTTTAGCGCCGTTTTGATTTCTGTCAGGGGCAACGTGTTCACGACGTCCGCTTTGGTTAGCCAGCCTTTCCGCGCGACTCCGACGCCGAACCATAAATCCTGCAAACGCGAAACCCGGTGCGCATCCGGATTGATAACGCAGCGCACGCCGTTCTCTTTCGCCAGCGGCCACCAACGCCAATCCAGGTCCAGTCGTTTGGGAGCCGCATTGATCTCAATCCACGTCCCGGTTTCCGCCGCCGCTTCCAGGACAGCGGGGATGTCGATAGCATAACCCTCCCGTTTCAACAGCAAACGCCCGGTCGGGTGCGCCAACATCGTCACGTAGCGATTGCTCATCGCGCGGACGACGCGTTTTGTCATTTCTGCCTCGTTGAGATTGAAAGTAGAATGGACTGAGGCCACGACGAAATCGAGTTGAGCCAGCGTTTCGTCGTCAAAATCGAGCGAGCCGTCTCGCAGGATGTCGCATTCGATCCCGCTAAAAACGTGGATGCCCTCGAGGGTTTCGTTTAATTTTTCAATTTGCGCGCGCTGAACTTTAAGTCGTGCCAAATCGAGGCCGTGCGCCTGAATCGAGCTCCGGCTGTGATCGGCAATTCCGATGTAATCGAGGCCGAGCTCCTGGGCCGCGGTCACCATCTCTTCCAACGAATTATGTCCGTCACTCGCCGTGGTATGGCAATGAAACGTGCCACGGAGATTTTCTGTCTCGATCAATCGTGGCAATTTCCCGGTCTCTGCGGCTTCGAATTCGCCGCAATTCTCCCGCAATTCGGGGGGGATAAAATCCAGGTCGAGCGCCCGATAAAGTTCTGCTTCATCTCGAACTTGAGGAATTGCGGCAACGTCGATCTGTCGCCTGGCTGAGGGATCCTTCGGAGCCGGCGCGAGCCGGTATTCATTTAGAGTCCAGCCGCGATCGAGAGCGCGGTTCCGCATCACAATGTTATGTTCTTTGCTCCCGGTAAAATAGTTCAGGGCAAAAGGGTATTCTGCGCTGCTAACGACACGCAAATCACACTGGATTCCAGAGTTCAGGCGGACGCTTGTTTTTGTCGGTCCGCGCGCGATGACGCTCTCGACCAGCGGATGCGAGGAAAAGAATTCCGCAATCGCCTCCGCAGATTTCGCAGCAACGATAAAATCGAGATCGCGGACAATCTCTTTTCGCCGCCGAAAACTTCCCGCGATGCTGACCTGAAGGGTCTCGGGATGATTTCGCAAATCAGCTCGCAGCTGTTCGGCACTTGGTGTAATGGCGCCTAATTGAAACGAGCCTGCATGCCTCGACCGATTGGCGATCGCCTGGCACAATTTTTCCTGGGTCGTTGCGCCAAAACCAGATAGTTCGGCGACCCGGCCAGACTCGCACGCCGCCTGCAAATCCGCGATCGAGTTAATATGAAGCTGTTCGTGGAGCGCTTTTATCTTTTTCGCACCCAGTCCCGGAATCGAGAAGAGATCGAGGATGGCTTCGGGAAATTCCGCACGTAATTCCTCGAGAAATTTCAGCGAGCCGGTCGTGACCAGTTCTTTGATTTTTGCTGCAATCGCTTTCCCTATTCCGGGAATTTTTTCCAGCGCCTCCTCGTTCTGCAGATCCGAAAAACTGGCTCCCCAGGCCTCGATCGACCGAGCGGCGTTTGTATAGGCCCGAATCTTAAAAGGGTTGTCCCCTTTTAACTCCAGCAAAGTCGCGATCTGCTCGAGCGCGGTCGCAATGTCCTCTTTCGTCATGGCAGCAACTCACATCCGACCGCGCCGTCGATAAAAGTCGTAGCGCCCCAGAATGGTATCGACGTACTTGCGCGTGCCAGGGAAGTCGATGTTGCTGCGAAAATTCGCCTGAGACAGCGGTGACGTCATATCGTTCTTGGCCCAGCGTTGGGCGCGGCTGGCACCAGCATTATATTCCGCCAAGGCAAACGCCAGCGGGTCCTTCTGGTGCTCCCAATGTTGAAACGCGCGATGCAAATACCAGGCGCCAGCCTCGAGATTTGTCTTCGGATCGAATAAATCGTTAGCTTGAAAATTTGCGACGTGAGTTTCTCGCGCCCATTCCCGTGCTGCCCGCTCGCTTACCTGCATCAGACCGCGCTCTCCGGCTGTTCCAACTTTGTGCGGATCGAAGCGGCTTTCGCGCCAGACCACGGCTTTGACCAGCATTGGGTCAAGCTCGTGCTCGATGGCGACAGCACGAATAAGGTTGTCGAACCGGTGAAAACGCGCCGGACTAACCCATTCATATGCGCTGTAAACGGCATCGCCTGAACGCAACGCCAGTAGGGCGAAGCCGGCTCCAATCGCGAAGCCGGCGCAGATGATTAACTTGAGCAAGAACCGCATCAATGAGGCAATATTTAACGATCCAAACTGATTGCGCGAATGGACGGGCCCATCAATCCACGGCTGAGGTGCGCGAGCAAATGAAATCGAACAATGCTTAAATTCGCGCGTGTCATCATCGATCGGGCGATCCGACGCGAGCTCGACTATGCCGTTCCGGAGTTGCTGGCTGAGCGCGTCACCGTTGGTACCCGGGTACGAGTGCCATTCCGCGACCGCAAGGCCTTGGCGACAGTCGTATCACTTCTCGATCAGACGAAGGCGAGCGGTATCCGCGAAATTGAAGCCGTGGTGGGAGAAGGCCCCACCCTGAGCCAGGCACTGCTCGAACTCGCCCGCTGGATTTCAGTTTACTATTGCTGCCCCCTTGAAATTGTCATGCGCAGTTTGCTCCCCCAGGTGATCCGGCGCGCCGAGGTCGGCTGGAAAAAACAGCAATTCGTCCAAATCGCACCAGACATTTCTCCCGATACCATCGGCGCTATCAAGCGCCGCGCTCCGCGTCAGGCGGAGCTGCTCGCAGAGCTGGCAAAACTGAATGCAGCCGTTCCAGCAGCGGAGATTTTGAACCGGCTTTCGCTAAACGCGTCCGCCTTGGAAGGCTTGGTTAAGCGCAACCTTGTCAAAGTGCACGAGGCTGCTGTTGCGCGCGACCCACACGCCGGCGAACAATTTGTTGCCAGCTCGGATCTTTCTCTCAATGAGGAGCAACGCATCGCCTTCGCCAGGATTGTGGCTTCAATCGCCGCACCGGAAAACTCGAAGCCAATCCTTCTGCATGGCGTCACCGGGAGCGGCAAAACCGAAATTTACCTGCAGGCAATCCAGGAGACGCTTGCGCGGGGGCGCACTGCCATCGTGCTCGTGCCTGAAATCTCACTCACTCCGCAAACAGTGGAGCGTTTCAAAAGCCGTTTCGCGCAATCGCAAAATACCGTGGCAGTGCTGCACAGCCACTTGTCCGAAGGCGAGAGACATGATGAATGGCACAAGGTCCATTCTGGCGGTGCTCGGATTGTGATTGGAGCACGCAGTGCTGTCTTCGCTCCGCTGACGAACCTCGGCCTGATTGTCGTCGATGAAGAACACGAAAATTCCTACAAACAGGAAGAAGCGCCCCGCTATCACGCCCGGGATGTCGCGGTCGTGCGGGCAAAGATCGAAAAATGCGCAGTCTTGCTTGGAAGCGCGACACCGTCGCTGGAGAGCTACTACAACGCCTCGAATGCGAAGTATGAACTCGTGACCCTGACTCAGCGGGTCGACAATTGCCAGATGCCACTTATCCGCGTGATCGATCTGCGACAGGAAAAGCGAAGCGAACGTGCCGCCACCATTATTTCGGAAAAACTGCGAGGAGCGATTGCCGATCGGCTGGCCAAACGCGAACAGACTATTTTGTTTCTCAATCGCCGCGGCTTTTCTACTTCACTCTTATGCAGCAATTGCGGCAAGGCCTGCAATTGTCCCAACTGCAGCGTCGCACTCACATTTCATCGCTCTACCTCGCGACTAAACTGCCATCTCTGCGGCCACACCGCCGCCGTTCCAAAAAAATGTCCCGAATGCGGGCAGGACGCGTTGGTTTACTCAGGATTCGGAACCGAAAAAGTGGAAGCGACGGTTGCTCAGATTTTTCCCGGGGCTGCGGTTAAACGAATGGACGCCGACTCGATGACGCGAAAAGAAGCTTATCGCGACACGCTGCGGGCATTTCGCTCGGGAAAGATCGACATACTCGTCGGCACGCAAATGATTGCCAAAGGGCTGCATTTTCCGAACGTCACCCTCGTCGGGATTATTAACGCGGATCTTTCATTGCATCTGCCTGATTTTCGCGCCGGCGAGCGGACTTTTCAGCTGCTCACTCAAGTCTCGGGTCGAGCGGGCCGAGGCGAGAGACCAGGCGAAGTCTTTGTGCAAAGTTACACGCCTTTTAGTCCATCTATTCAATTCGCCAGACATCACGATTTCAAAGGTTACGTCGAGCAGGAGCTGGAATTTCGCGAACGCTGCGATTTTCCGCCGTTCAAGCATGCAGTCTTAATCACGGTGCGATCCGCGCATGAAGAACGCGGGAAATTTTCGGCCGAAACGCTGACTAGAAGATTGCGCGAAGCCCTGCCG
>DASXIC010000109.1:0-12294 GCA_036498205.1 Chthoniobacterales bacterium
TTTGCGAATGCACGCCAACCTGCTGAGCCACCGTTTCCTCGATTTCTTGCAGATCAAGTTTACCGTTCTCGCCCCGTATGGAAATTAATTTCGTTCCGCCGGTGAAGAATTCGGAAGCGCCGCATTCATCTGTATTAACATGGGCGCGCTCGTGACAGAGGACGCCGTGAAAGGGCTGGCAAAGCTGCGCCAGAGCAAGGGCATTAGCTACGGTCCCGTTGAGGACGATCGAGACGTGGCACTCATGCTCGAATAGCTCGCAAATCCGATCGGACAGAGACTCGCTCCATTTGTCCTCGGCGTAAGCCGCGGCCCACCCTCGATTTGCCTGGTCCAGAGCCAGCTTCGCCTCAGGGCAAATCGGTGCCGTATTATCGCTGGCGAATTCGTGCCGCTGTTCGGCCGTCATTGCCCTTTAGGTACCTGAGATTTCCCCGATGAGCAACGGGTCTGTCAGCAGCGCGATCCAGAATAAAGATCGCCTGGCGGCGATTAAGCTATCCTCAGGTCGCCGCCAGGCTAGTCACCTCTACTTGCCCCTTTTTAGGTGCAACCCCGCAGCAGAAAGATGAGAAGAAGAATTGGAATCGGAATTCCGAGCAACCACAGCAAAATGTAGCCTGCCGCGCCAGCCTCCTTAACTTTTTCCTTCAATGTCATAAGTTGTTTCCTCCTGACAAAGAATCGGATCAAGCAGAGTTAATGATCGTGTCGAATGTTGGAGTGGAACTCAGGAGCGTTCTTTGCGCCGAATGAGCTGAACCAGATAGATCACGATGGCAATGTTCACGACGAAAATGATGCCCTTGGCAGCGCTGAGTTTTCGCGCCATTTCGTAGATTTCGATTGGAAGAAAGAGAGCTGTCGCAACTACGGTCAACCATTCAGCCCAACGTTTCCGTAGCAGCAGGCCAGTGCCTTCGGTTAAGAAGAGGGCGGCATAGAAAGCACTGAGAAACGTTAGTTCTTTCAATTGTTTGGTATGAACCAAGTTCAGCTTGGTCAGGAGGCCTCCTACATAACGATTATCGGGATCGATGCGTAGCATATCGATCCAGTGTTCGACCTCCGCCTGCACATCTTTATGGAGAAGTTTTATCGCACCGAAGGTGAGTGCGATTAAAGCAACGCCTTTGATAAACTTGAACAGTGCAATGGCGAGAAGAAAGGAATCGCCGTCAGCGCTCGAATTGGACTTTCTGGCCATCTACGTTGATTCGCGGGCAGGGGCAGTGATGTCCGTCCGTCCGTTTTGCCGAATCGCGGCGACGGAGCTACACTCGAACATGAGTTCTCTGCAGACGGAAGTTGAGCGGCGCGGGACGCGCATCTTTGAATTAGTCGATCGACATCCCGAATCAATTTTCAGCAAAGCCGGATTTTATCAGCGAATGATGGAGTTCTCGATGCGGGATGAGCATTTCAAGGTGCAAATGTTCCGCTTTGTTGATGTGCTTGCCTCACTTCGCCGCGGTCCGGAAATCGTGCAGCATTTGGACGAATATTTCGCCGATATGCGCAACGGTTTCGCGCCGCTCGTGCAAACCGGCGTGAGGCTGGCTCGGATTGTGCCCTGGTTCAGCGGGAAAGTTTTGCGTTGGAACGTGTCGGGGATGGCTCGCCAATTCATCGCCGGTCGCAACTCGGCCGATGTGATGAAGACGCTGCGCAAGCGACGCAAACAGGGAATCGGGTTTACGGTCGACCTTCTGGGCGAGGCCGTGGTGTCGGAAGTCGAAGCGGATGAATATTCGCGCCGTTGTTTTGAATTGCTCGAGGGTCTTGCCGCCGAAACGCGCGGATGGAAGGACCCGCTCGGGAAAGGCGCTGAGCTATTCCCTGTCGTTAATCTCTCCGTCAAAATCTCCGCCCTTTACTCCCAGATGAACCCCGCCGATCCGGGTGATGCCATAGGCCATCTCGCGCCGAAACTTCGACCGATTCTACGCCGGGCGAGAGAACTCGGGGCTTTCATTAACTTCGACATGGAAAGCTACGCTCACAAGAATTCCACGCTCGACCTTTTCAAGACGCTCTTCAATGAACCGGAGTTTCGCGACTGGCCACATGCCGGAATAGTTGTCCAGGCGTACCTCCGGGATGCTGAAAAAGATCTGCGAGAGCTGATCGCGTGGGGTCGCGCGCGCGGGACGCGATTTACGGTACGGTTGGTTAAAGGGGCTTATTGGGACTACGAGAAGATCAAATCAAAGCAAAACGGCTGGACCATTCCGGTGTGGCTCCAGAAACCGGAAAGCGATGCCAATTTTGAGAAACTCACGCGGATTTTGCTCGAAAACGAATCGATCGTAACGGCTGCATTCGGGTCTCATAATGTTCGCAGCATCGCCTACGCCCAGGCCTTAGCGGAAGAGTTAGGGGTCGATCGCAGCCGCTTCGAGTTCCAACTGCTCTACGGGATGGGTGGCCCGATTAAGCGCGCTCTCGTGGAAATGGGCTATCGCGTTCGGGAATATTGCCCCGTCGGCGAACTTTTACCGGGCATGTCCTATCTGGTCCGCCGGCTCTTGGAGAACACATCCAACGAAGGCTTTTTGCGCGCGAAATTTTCCGAGAATGTATCGGCAAACACTCTTTTGCGCGATCCGAAGGAATTGGTCCGAGCGGGCGGAAATGGCGCGGTTACGAAACGACAATTCCAAATCCATCAGCGTGACGGGGCGCTCAAAACACCGCCGGTCGATAATTACGAAAACGCGCCGCTGATAAATTTCGTTCATGCCGAAGCTCAGGAAAAGATGCGGGCTGCGCTGAGCGCGGCTCGCGCTCAATTTGGCCGCAAATATCCACTCACGATCGACGGCCGCAAAGTCTGGACGGACAAGTTATTGCCGTCGCTGAACCCAAGCTCGCCGACCGAAGTTGTCGGACTGGTTGCGGAAGCTGGCGTGACGGAGGCGGAGAACGCCGTCCAAGCCGCTCGCCGCGCTTTCGAAACGTGGAGGCGGACACCTTTCGAAGAGCGATGCCAGTTGCTCGAGCGCGTTGCCGCAATTCTGGATCGCCGAAGATTCGAACTCTCCGCGGTTGAGGTTTACGAAGTCGGAAAAGCGTGGGCCGAGGCGGACGGCGATATTCGAGAAGCGATGGATTTCTGCCGCTTCTATGCGCACCAGATGAGGCTGATTGGTCGCCCGCGGCTTACTCAGCATGTGCCCGGAGAAGAGAGTTATCAGCACTATTGGCCCCGCGGTGTCGCCCTTGTCATCGCCCCTTGGAATTTTCCAATGGCCATTTTGTGCGGAATGGTCACCGCCGCCCTCGTTACGGGCAACACGGTCATCATGAAAGCGGCGGAGCCATCAGCGGTCACTGGAGCATTATTGATGGAGGTTTTCGAAGAAGCTGGCGTTCCACCCGGAGTCCTTAATTTTCTTCCTGGGCGCGGCTCGGTCATTGGCGCTCACCTGGTCGATCACCCTGATGTGGAAATGATCGCGTTTACCGGCTCGCGCGAGGTTGGGCTTAGAATCTGGGAGTCCGCCGGTAAAACTCGCCCCGGCCAGCGGGAACTAAAACGCGTCGTCTGCGAGATGGGCGGCAAGAATGCTGTGATCGTCGATTCGGACGCCGATCTCGATGAAACAATAGTCGATACGATCTATTCCGCTTTCGGATACCAGGGACAAAAATGTTCCGCTTGCTCGCGTCTGATCGTCCTGGAAGACAACTACGGCCGAGTAATGGACCGGTTAATTGCCGCAGCGGGAAGCCTGCGTGTTGGTAATCCCGAGGAACCCGGCATTACGGTTGGCCCGGTCATTGATGAGACCGCATATCGTCGCATTCAGGAGATTATCGAACAGGGGAAAAGCGAAGCGACGCTCGCCTTTCAGGCAAAGAATGTTCCAGCCGACGGATATTTCATTCCGCCAACTATATTCACCGACGTCACCCCGGAAATGACATTGAGTCAGTGTGAGATTTTCGGACCGGTCCTGAGCGTGTTGAAAGCGCGGGACCTGGATCACGCTATCGCCATCGCGAATGATACCGATTACGCCCTCACCGCCGGATTCTTTTCCCGCAGTCCGGCAAATATTGAGCGCGTCAAGGCGGAGCTTGTAGCCGGGAACGTCTATGTTAATCGCTCTTGCACTGGCGCGGTTGTGGGCCGTCACCCATTCGGCGGATTCAAAATGAGCGGCGGTGGAACCAAAGCGGGCGGTAGCGATTACCTGCTGAATTTCCTCGTCCCCCGGGTCGTCACTGAAAACATTATGCGACATGGATTCGCACCGGAAGAGACGCCTCTCTTTCGCGACGAGTTTCGATCACCTCGTCCGTCTGCTACCGGAACAATTGCGGCAACGCGCGAATCATTGAAACAATCGGCCACGCCGAAACGCCAATGATGATGCCAAAAACAATCGCTTCAGCTACGAAATGGCGATTTGTTTCCCTCGCGATATAACGGCCGCTCACCTGATGAAATCCGCCGGCCGAGGAAAAGCGGGGCCACGGGTTCCCGGATGAATCTCCATTTCCCAGCGTGGGTTCTTGAAAATAAAAATCCACCTGCGGAAATTTCTGATGGCAAGTGACGCCGATACTATCGAACTGCTTCCGGCCAGGATTGAGTCGGGATATTGGTTTCATTCAGTCATGGAACTCGAGGCCGATTCCAGCATTTCGCCTGCCAGCACCTCGGATAAGGACAAATAGCGAATGCCCTTATCGATTGTTTGCGCGCGGGACGGGCCGATCTGGACAAAGAAAACGGTCAGTCCGGATGAATAAGTGACTGAAAATCAACAGCAACTTACCGGCACCTAGGTCGGAGGCATGCTGACCTTGTCTAAAGACCACCAGCATTGAGCTCATAGCCAGGATGGCCTTAAAGTTTAGTCGTGCTCTACCTGGTTGCCACCCCGATAGGAAATCTCGGTGACATCACCCTGCGGGCGATTGAAGTCCTAAAATCGGTTGACGCAATTGCGGCGGAGGATACGCGCTACTCCGGAATCTTGCTAAAGCATTTTGAGATTAAGAAACCGCTCGTCAGCTTTCACGAGCACAATGAAGCAATGCGGACGGCGCAGTTGACGGAGCGGCTTTTGGCCGGCGAAAACATCGCTTTAATTACCGACGCCGGAATGCCGGGTTTCTCCGATCCAGGGTCGCGATTGATCCGTGAATGCATTCAACGAGATATACCCTTCACCATTATTCCCGGACCTTCCGCAATCCTGACGGCGTTACTTGGCTCCGGTCTCGACATCGAGCAGTTTTGCTTTCGCGGATTTCTACCGGTCAAAAGCGGACAGCGCGAAAGAGAGCTCCGCCGTGCCGCAGAGCGAGAGGAAACGACGATCTTTTTCGAGTCACCTTATCGATTGATCAAGACGCTCACCACCATCAGCGAAATTATGCCGCAGCATCGCCTTTGTGTGGCCCGAGAGCTTACGAAAAAGTTTGAAGAATTCCGCCGTGGAACTGCCAAAGAATTGCTCGGGCACTATTCTGCGCATGGCGTTAAGGGAGAGATCGCGCTCGTTATTGCTGGATCGCGAAGCAAGTGATTCAGTGCCCAAGCCGCACCTGGGGAAAGCCCAGGGCGAAACGACTTGTCAAAGGCGTGCAGCTGTGTCACTTTGCGCGGCTTTTTCTCCAGAAGAATTTCTATGGCTTTCGCAGTTATCAAAACCGGTGGCCGGCAATATCATGTCGCAGAAGGCGATACGATTGATGTCGATCGTCTGGATGCCGAGGAGGGTAAACAAGTCGTACTCTCCGACGTTCTATTGCATGCCGACGGAGATAAAATTACTCACGGCCTGCCGATTGAAGGCGCAAAAGTGACGGTGGAGATCGTTGCCCAGCGCAAAGACAAAAAGGTTATTGCCTACAAATTTAAACGCCGGAAGGGCTACCACCGTACCGTCGGCCATCGCCGTAAACTTACCCGGCTCAAGATCAAGTCGATTGCCCTCGGCGGCTCAAAAGCGAAAAAAGAGAAATCGTCCTAATCCATGGCTCACAAAAAGGGACAAGGCAGCGTTAAAAACGGTCGGGACAGCGTCAGCAAACGCCTCGGGGTGAAGAAATTTGGCCAGGAGCTCGTCTCGGCCGGGAACATTATTATCCGGCAGCGAGGAACGAAATTCCTGCCTGGGAAAAATGTCGGTCTCGGTCGCGACTACACCATTTTTGCGTTGGTCGACGGAAACGTGCGCTTTGATCGCGCTGGCCGCCGGGTCAACGTCGACCCTGTTTTGGTGAAGGAGTAGCGGTGGTTGGCAAATTGCGGGCTTAACAACCGCATCCCGTTGGGCTAAGATCGATATTTCGCGTGAAATATAAGACTTTTCTTCTTTTCGGGGCGCCGGGTAGCGGCAAGGGCACGCAAGGCAAAACGCTCGGAACAATTCCACGTTTCTTTCATTGTGCCTGCGGCGATGTTTTCCGGTCGATCGATACCCGGACGCCGGTGGGCCGGGCCTTTCTGGAATATTCGAGCAAGGGCCAGCTCGTGCCCGACGAAGTAACGGTTGAGTTATGGAAGGAGGCGATCGACGCCGCGGTCGATGCTCACAAATTCAAACCCGATATCGACGCGCTGGTGCTGGACGGAATTCCGCGAAACGTTAATCAGGCCAAGATCATGGATCGACTGATTAACGTGGAGAAAGTTTTTCACCTTTCCTGTCCCGATCGTGACACGCTTTTTTATCGCCTGAAAAAGCGGGCCTTGAAAGACAATCGACTGGATGATGCGAACGAGGAAGTCATCCGGCGCCGTCTCACCACCTATGAGATCGATTCCAAGCCGGTGCTAAAGTATTATTCCACGGAGAGGATCGCGACCGTTGACGCCACGCAACCGCCGGCCAAGGTTCTTTTCGACATCCTCGCCAGCATGAACGATGGCCTGGTCATGCAACAACATGAGTCCGCCGCCGCAGCAGCAGTTTGAGAATTTCACCGCCTCCAGTCTCTACTGCGAGAAATGCAAAGCGGCGATGCCGGTGCGGGAGCGCCTGCTTTTAGTTCTGCCTGACAAAGAAATTTACGATTACCTTTGCTCCGGCTGCGCTTCGTCGGTTGGATCGCGCGAAGTTTCGGCGGGAGAAAAAATGATGGCACAAGCCATGGCCCCGCGTCGTTCACGGCGGACGGTTCCGATTTCGTTGCGCTAGCGCGCATGCGCATCGTCTTCATCGGCACGGGCGAAATTGGCCTGCCGACGCTGCGGATTTTGCAAAGATCGACCGAGCATCAGCTCGTCGGCGTGATCACGCAGCCCGATAAACCGGCTGGCCGCGACTATCGGATCAAGCCCTCTGCGATCAAACAGGCGGCCAAGCAGACTGGAACTTCTGTCCTGCAACCGAACCGGATTCGCGAAGCGAATGCTATTGCCGAGATTCGCGGCTTGGCGCCTGATGTGATTGTGGTTGCAGCGTATGGGCAGATTCTGCCCCGCGCCGTTCTCGATAGCGCGCGAATAGCCTGTCTCAACCTCCATGCATCGTTGCTTCCACGATGGCGCGGAGCGGCTCCCATCCAGGCCGCTATCGCGGCGGGCGACCGTGAAACCGGAATTACGGTCATGTACATGGACGAGGGTCTGGACACCGGCGACATTTTGTTAAAGCGCGAAATCGAGATCAGGTCTGGTGAAACAGGTGGCTCGCTTCACGATCGACTGGCACAAATAGCACCCAAAGCCTTGACCGATGCGCTCGCATTACTGAGCCAAGGCCGGGCTCCTCGCCTTCCACAGGATGGCGGGCAGGCAACCTACGCCTCCAAGCTCGGGCGTGAAGATGGTCGCATCGACTGGAATGATTCCGCCGAAGCCATTGAGAGAAGAATTCGGGCGTTTAATCCCTGGCCCGGGGCGTTTACAATTCTTTCAGCAACGGGCGGTCGTGAGTATCGCTTGAAAATCTTTAGTGCCGAGGTGGTCACTTCAGAAGGGGAGAAAGGTGAGTTCCTGCATGGCCGCGATGGAGATCTCGTAATTGCCTCTGGGAAAGGAGCGCTCAAGTTGGGGCGAGTGCAGCTCGAAGGCAAAGGGCCAATGAACTGGAACGAATTCGTTCGGGGTCACAAGCAATTATTGGAGCAGAAGCTAAAATAACTCCCCGGTTGTCCCCGGGAACGCCGGTCATTTTCCTTTCCAAGCCGCGACATTTTGCGGCATCTTGGCCCGCCATGCAGAGCGAACCTGCCGTTTATAAACGCATTGTTTTGAAATTGAGCGGAGAAGCGTTGCAGGAACGTGGGTCGAAGGAAAACATTGCACCGCAAATCGTCCGCGAAATCGCTGAGCGCATCAAAGAAGTGCGGGATCTTGGAGTTCAAATCGGGGTCGTTATTGGCGGCGGGAACATTTGGCGCGGTCTTTCAGCGGCCCATCGCGGAATGGATCGCACCACCGCAGATTACATGGGTATGCTGGCGACGGTTATCAACGGTCTCGCGTTGCAAAGCGCGTGTGCCCAGATCGGTGTGGAAACGCGCGTTCAAACCGCAATCGAAATGAAGAACGTGGCCGAACCATTTATTCGCGGGCGCGCGATCCGGCATCTTGAGTTGGGGCGGGTGGTGATTTTCGTTGCCGGCACCGGGAATCCTTTTTTTTCGACGGATACGACAGCGGCATTGCGTGCGAACGAGATCGGCGCCGAAGTAATTTTTAAGGCAACAAAGGTCGATGGCGTCTACGATTCCGATCCGAATACGAATCCCAACGCCAAACGCTACGAACGGATTAGCTACGCGGAAGCTTTAAGCCAGAGGTTGCAGGTAATGGACTCAACCGCGTTCAGCTTATGCATGGACAACAAGATCCCAATCGTGGTCTTCGACATGAATCAGCACGGTATTTTGCGAGACGCGGTCGTAGGCCGAAAAGTCGGTACTCTCGTTTGCGATTAGGCCGGCGACGCAGCAGATTTTTTTATGAGCAGCGACGACATACTTCTTGAAGCTGAGATGGCGATGGAAAAAAGCGTCGATTACATGGTGCACGAATTTGCCGCCGTCCGCACCGGGAAAGCCTCCCCCGCTCTGGTAGAGAACGTCGACGTTCAAGCCTACGGCTCCGCCATGAAACTGAAACAGCTCGCTCTTATCACCACACCCGAGCCACGCTTGCTCGTGGTACAACCGTTCGACGCCAGCACCGTCCGCGACATCGAGAAGGCGTTGAGCGAATCGAGAATTGGAATTACTCCATCGGTCGATGGCAAAATCATTCGGTTGCCGATTCCGGAGCTTTCGGAGGAGCGACGCAAAGATCTGGTGCGGTCGCTCGGGAAAATGGCCGAGGAAGCTCGGGTGCGGGTGCGCGGAAATCGGCGCAGCGCGCTTGATGAGGCGAAGAAGCTGAAATCTTCCGGTGAATTGACGGAGGATGGACTTCGCGACCTGGAAGATGAAGTGCAGAAGCTAACCGATCGATTCGTGAAATCGGTCGATGATCATCTTTCTCGCAAAGAAGCCGAGATCATGAAGGTGTAATTATCGGCCCTCTTCCCGTGAAGAAATCTACGGGGACTGATAACCCTTCTTACAGACGGACCAGATCGAGCAGAAACTGGCACCAGAGATAGATCATTCCACGCCAGGAATATTTTACGTCATCTCCCTCGGCGAATTTCAATACGCCGGCGCCGAGGTTATGGGCAATCTGCTCACGCAGGTCCTTCTCGATGGAATCGCGAATCCCTTCGTCGTCCAAAGGATCGAGCCCCATGGTCTCAATGTGATTTCGCCTCAAAAAATCGCGGTGACTCTGGTAGAGCTGCCAAAAATTTTGATCCGGCCGTTGCCGGTTGATTCTATAACGCGGAGTGAGTTTGAGACCATAGGAAAGTGGGTAATTCCAGGTGGTCCAGATCAGGCCATCCTTGGCCCGGGAAGAGATCCGCAAGTAATAAAACGAAAGATCATGTTGCTCGTTAAGGCAGATGGTTGCCTGGGATCGATCTTCTCCTCTGTAAAAGAGACGAAAAAACTGACGGTAGTCTTCCCAATCCCAGCCAGCATCATTGATATGAGCAAATCCTTCGTTTTCGATCTCTCGGGTGATGTCCTCCAGCCCGGGAAACAGACTCGCTGAGGGCGGGCTTTTTGGACGCAACTGCTTCTCTTTCGGTAAACGCAGAGTGCGAATGCGAGTTAAGATTTCCAACCAGGGCAGGAAAAGCCAGCTCGCCGCTCCGGCGATGCCCCAAACCGCGTTCCCAGTGATAAAATAAACAGCGAGAAAGGACGCAGCAAGAATGCCAAGCGCGCCCGCTTTTTGCGCAAACGAGGTTTGGAAGCTGCGCAAGGCGACGCTGAGAACAGCAACGCCGAGCGTGAGGAAAAGACCAAATAGCATTACGGTTCGATCCGATGCTCGCTCAGAAACCTCTCAAGCTGGTCAGTATCAAAGTTCGCCAGCACCTCGGCGCCTGCGACCAGAGTTGGGACATAGGTTTGATCCGAAAGTTTCTTCATCTCTTCGTAGGCCGCGCGATCCGTTCCAATGTCGATCTCTATAAATTGATAGCCACGCTCGCTGAGATATTCCTTTGCATCCTCGCACCAAGAGCACATGGCGCGGCTGTAAAGTCTCATCTCGGTCTCCATCTACAAAAATAGAACAGTGCGCCTTGCGCCGTCAATTGGTGCCACTCAATAGGATTTCGCCCAGACGACCCGGCGTGAGCTTGGCTCGCCGGTAAAAATGCAGGTTCCAGGCTCGGACGGGTGAGCGGGATCGTCCAATGGAATACAACGGATCGTTACTTTTAAATCATTCTTAATTCCCTCTTCCACAGCCGGTGATCCGTTCCAATGTGCCACCGCGAATCCGCCGTGAATTTCCGGTCTTTGCGAATCTTTTGGTGTAAAAAAATCGTAGAACTCATCCCGCGAGTTGATCGTGCGGGTGTGGGCCTGGCGGAATCGCAATGCCCGCTCAAAGAGGTTTCGCTGAATTGACTCCAGAACCTCCGGGGCGCGTTGGGCGAACTCATCCGCGGCAAGAAATTCTTTGGCTTTAACTGATTGATCTCGGCGCGAAACAGCGATTTTGCCCGATTCCAGATCGCGCGGGCCGATTTCAACACGCAATGGAACGCCCTTTTTGATCCACTCCCAATTTTTGACCCCTCCGCCCAGATCGCGCTCATCGATTTCCACTTCAAGCGGCCGGTCGGCATAGCCGATCGCGCGCAGTTGCGCTTTCAATTTAGCGCAGGCTTCGAGAACGGCCCCACGCGTTTCTTCCTTGGGAGTGATAGGAATAATCACGATGTGAGTCGGCGCGATCCGCGGCGGCAGTATCGCGCCATCATCATCGGCGTGAGCCATAATAACAGTGCCAACCAGTCGCGTGGTCATTCCCCAGCTCGTCGTCCAGCCGAATTCCTGTTTGCCGTCGCGAGTTTGAAATTGAATCCCGCTGGCGCGCGCGAAATTCTGCCCCAGAAAATGCGATGTTCCCGCCTGGATCGCCTTGCGGTCCTGCGCCATTGCTTCGATGGAGAGCGTTTGCACGGCCCCGGGGAAACGCTCGCTTTCGGATTTTTCGCCACTGAAGACCGGCACCGCCAGATGATCACGAACGAACGTTTCGTACACGTCGAGCATTCGGCGTGTTTCCTCGCGCGCTTCGGCTTCGGTCTCGTGCACCGTATGACCCTCCTGCCAAAGAAATTCAGTGGTACGCAGGAACAATCGCGGTCGCATTTCCCACCGCACGACGTTGCACCATTGGTTAATCAGGATGGGAAGATCGCGATACGATTGCACCCATTTGGCGTAAGAAGCCCCGATGATCGTCTCGCTTGTCGGACGCACGACCAGCGGTTCGGAGAGTTCCGCCGCCGGCGAGGGACGCACTTTGCCATCATCACCTACCTCAAGCCGGTGGTGAGTTACGACCGCGCATTCTTTGGCGAAGCCTTCAACGTGCTCGGCTTCCTTCTGCAAATAACTAAGCGGAATGAAAAGCGGGAAATAGGCGTTCCGATGGCCGGTCGCCCGAAACATCGCATCCAGCTGCCGCTGCATGTTTTCCCAAATCCCAAAGCCCCAGGGCCGAATCACCATGCAACCGCGCACCTCACTGGGTTCAGCGAGCTCCGCCGCCCGAATTACTTGCTGATACCATTCGGGGAAATCCTGTTCACGCGTAGGCGTGATTGCAGTTTTATCAGCTGCTTTTTGGTTCATGATTTCGTGGCGGCGGGTTCCTAGAGGGGAAATGCAACCAATTGCTCCGCTGCGCCGGCAATGATAAGAGGTAGATTTCGTCAAACCGCAACTTTG
>DASXIC010000110.1:0-8159 GCA_036498205.1 Chthoniobacterales bacterium
GCTGACCCGGATCGACCGGTGCGCTTTGCTATTCCGTCAGGCGATGCTCTTCCGCGGTTTGATCCTTTCCCGGGCTTCGTCGTCTTGCATCCCTATGCGCGTGGGCGCCGGAAATCCCTTTCCCGAGCCGTAATTGAGGAACTCTGCCGTGCGTTTTTACCGGCGCGAGTTGTTGTCGTCGGCAAATCATCACGAAGGTTTGCGCCGCCCGAAAATTGTGTCGATCTGAGCAACCAGACAACTCTCTTGCAACTGATCTGGCTGCTGCGAAAGGCATCGTTCGTCATCAGTGTCGATAGTGGGCCGATGCATATCGCCGCCGCAGTAACGACGAACTTAATTTCCATTCATACATGGAGTGATCCGCGTCGCGTTGGTCCCTACAATAGCGGCGCCTGGATCTGGAAAAATGGTCGCCTGCTCCGTGTCTCCGAACTCGATTCCACTGGTCAACCGGGAAAAGCTCGGCCTTTTTCCCGCGAAGATGTGCCGGCTGTATCCGAGATTGTCCTGCGCAACCTTCCGGCGGAAGCACTTGCCTAATTTTGCCTCCGCTGGGTGAGCATCAATTCCGCAATTGGCAGGTCTCCCGCGAAAGTCATTTTCGGATTGTAATCCTGCGCCACGACGATAACGACCTGGGCGCCGGCATGCTCAACTGCCGAAACTTCGTCCGTCACCATAAGCGCCTTGTCGACGAGGCGATCATAGGCAGCGACAAGTAGTTTTCGCGCGAAGATTTGCGGTGTTTGCATCGTGAAGACGTGCTGTCGATCGATCGAGGCGATCACGTAGCCGTCTGCATCAGCGAGTTTCAAAGTATCGGTCACCGGCGCGGCCAGAGCTGCCGCGCCGTGCTCTTTCGCCGCAGAAAAGACTCGCCCAATTTCAGATGGCGTAATCAAAGGACGAGCAGCGTCGTGTACTGCAATGAATTCCGCCTTTGCGATCGAGTTTAATCCATTTTGCACGGAATCCTGTCGTCGATTGCCACCACCGAGTACTATTCGAATTTTGGGGAATTGTGCGGTAAACGCGCGCAGCGATTCAAGGATCTGTTCGCGTCCTACCAACACGATTTCATCCACACACTCCGCCTGTTGAAATGCCGCGATGGTGTGCGCAATAACGGGTTGCCCGGCAAGGTCGGCAAAAAGTTTATCGAATCCGGCGCGCCTGCTTTGCCCCGCGGCAACAATGATCGCGCTCAGCATGCGTCACGACGGGAGCTGACGCTGCACTTCCGCGCTCAGCGTCTTGCCATCCGCGCGCCCGGCAGCTTTCGGCTGGAGAGCTTTCATGACTGCGCCCATCTGCGCCCGTGATATTGCACCGACTTCCGCGATCGTTTCTGCAACAAGTCGCTGCAATTCCTCGCCACTCATCGACTGCGGCAGATAATTGTTCAGGACCGCAATTTCCGCTTTTTCTTTTTCCGCCAGTTCAGCGCGTCCGCCCTTTTCAAAGCTCTCAATCGAATCATGCCGCTGCTTCACCTGCTTGCGAATGACGGCAATGGCATCAGAATCCGCCAATTCTTCGTCCGCGCCCACCTTCTCGATCGCGGCATTCTTCAGCCCCGCTTTGAGCATTCGCAAGACGCTGAGTCGCGGTGCATCCTTCGCCCGCATTGCCTCCTTCAGATCTTCGTCGATTCGTTTTTGCAACGACATAGCGCGAGGCTAGGCAGCATGGGGCATCGCGCAACCCCCTTACAGTGAGTTCAACCTAAGCGCGCACTTAGCTGCCGAGGAAACGTCGCTGACGGAAAATACCTCGACCCCCTGACGAATTCGGCGCAGTAGACCGCTGAGCACCCCTCCCGGCCCAAGCTCGACAAACAGATCGCAGCCACGGTCGAGCATTCCCTCCATGCAATCGACCCACCGGACTGTGCTCGTAACCTGGTCCTGCAGGGTACGGCGAATTTCCTCCGGCATTTTTACTTCCTCACCGGTGACGTTGCTGAAAACAGCGAACTGAGGCGGCCGAATCTCAATGGTCTGCAAAATTTGACCGAGCTTTTGATAGGCGCTGTCCATCAGACGCGAATGATAAGCTCCGGCGACATTCAGGGTCGTTGCCCGACGAACTCCATATTCCCTGGCCACGCCAATCGCAGCCTCGACTTTGGCCAGCTCACCTGAAATCACAATCTGCCCGGGGGCATTGATGTTGGCGATATCGACATCTTCATCGGCTGCCAGAAGGCGAACCGAATTCTCATCGGCGCCGATCATTGCCGCCATTCCACCGATTGTGGCAGCACAAGCTTCGTCCATCAATTGGCCGCGCCGTTGAACCAGCATCAGTCCAGTCTGGAAATCAAAACTGCCGGCCGCGGCGTGCGCCGTCATTTCGCCGAGCGAAAGACCAGCAGCGGCTTCGATCGGAAAATCGCCCGCCAGCACCCGCAAGATCGCAAGAGACATGAGCCCATGAAGAAAGAGCGCCGGCTGGCAATTGGAAGTTTGGGTCAGTTCGTCCGCCGGACCGCTCCACATCAATGTGGTCAGGCCGCGGCCGAGAAGCGCATCCGTCCGAACACACATTTCGGCGGCGACAGGGTACTGATCGGCCAAATCTTTTCCCATCCCAACCGACTGAGCTCCCTGCCCAGCGAAAAGTAGCGCGATTTTGTTTGCCATGCCCAAAAGCATTAACGCACTACCTCGGGCACCAGCGAGTAGATTCCACGGGCGCTGATAATTCAAGCAGGCGTGCTCGAACGTGGACTCTGCAAAACGGCACCGAGCAGGATTAAAATTGCGATGAGAAGCGACTCGATCATCGGCAGCATGAAGCGATCACCGAACGCGGAGAAAAAACTATTTAGCAGCAACGTGACTGAGCCGACGATCGCAATGCAGATCGCGAAAATGGCTGAAGGCGTGTTGGTCCCGGAGGCAATCGTCAAATTCAAAAGCAAAGCTATAATTAGCAGCAACAACGCAACTGCGAACCAAACACGGAACGAAAGAAAACTCGACCATTGCAAGTAAGCGCGCTTGCGCAGGTGCAGCAATTGTTCTCGCGACATACTAAAGGTCCTCAGGTGTGCGCATTGTGGCATCTCGTCGTTGTGATCGAAAAAGTAATCGGTGCTGGCGAAAAGACTTTCTATGATTTCGGTTTCGCCGTGGCGGGTGGCGAAATCGAAGTCCCGCATGGCCACCGATCGCAGGGGCGCAGCAGGAGGCACGAGAAAGCCGCGTGCGACTTCGTTCAGCGCAAGATCAAAGGTCACGTCGGCGTTCTGTTTTTCGCGCGAATAAAAAGCCGAGCCTGCATCGCGTGCGAACTGTCCCGGCTGCCATTCCCCGTGTTCATCGAGCCAGTCACCTAGAAAACTAATAAGCTGCCGGCTGTCCAATCGCCTGCATTTTGCCGCCGTTTTGTTCAACAAACGCTGTCGCGCCGGCAATTCCATCGGCTGCAAAAAGTTAAGCCGCCATATGAATGTGTAACCGATTTTCGGCCGCCACGGCGTGTGCGTGCGCCAGCAGAAAAGATGCGTGAGCGTCGTGGCCCACAACAACGCGATAATGCTTGTCGTGATGCAGACCAGCCACGTTTGCATTGCGTGGCGCCAGTTTACCGCGATTCCGCGAAATTGACGCTGCAACGCCAGCAGCGCAATCGTAACTGGCAGCAAAGCGACAAACACCACATTGATTTTGCGTGTCAGAATGTAACAACAAAGCAATGCCGTAATCGCCACCCAATCTGGCGCTGCGATATGCGGATAGCGATTGGCGAGACGCAGGCCCGCTCCAGCGAGGAACAACATGAGAATCAGGCTTAGTGTTTCCGAACCGACGCACTGGGAGAAGCTATAGAAAAGCGGTTGAGTGGCGAAAAACAGTGCCACCCACAGACGCGTAGCTAGTGTCTGGGCACAGGCATATATTAGATAGAGCGCGCCACACCACAATGCTACATGCTGCACCAGAATAAGAGCGGAAACGCCGGCATCGGTGAGCTCCGAGTGTTCGATAAACTGACCGAGCGAAACGAAGGGCCCTGAACCAGCCCACAGGTAGCCGAGCCAAAGCGGAATACGGCTTACTGTGCAGTACAGTGGACCATGGACCAGAATGGTGTGCGGTCCCGGCGGATACACTGTCTGCAGGTAGGCATCTACATCTCGCCACAGCGGTGGGAGCGTAACAAAAATCCAGAGCGAAGGCGTCGCGACCACGGAAACCAGCAGTGCAGTAGCGAGCGTCTTCGGTATGCGTCGTCGCAACATCTGCTTCAGCGCGCTATTATCTATTTTAATAACAACAGTAACAATACTTGCGATGTAGTCCCACGCCGTGGGAGATTGCGCTTGCGCAGCGTTTGCCACTCGCGAGCATAACCGCATCGCTCATTTATGGCTTTTACTACGCGTGAGATCGAATCGCCCGATCCGGTGACCTCCCTCGTTGCGGCGGACGCGGCATCGCATCGTGAAAGCGGCGACATTGGCGAGAAAATGGTGCTCAACATGGGGCCGTCACATCCCGCTACGCACGGTGTACTGCGCCTCGTGCTCGAACTGGACGGCGAGATAATTACCAAGGCGACCCCAGATGTTGGTTTTCTGCACCGCGGGGACGAGAAAATCGCGGAAGCGATGCAATACAATCAGTTCGTTCCGTATACTGACCGGCTTGATTATCTGGCCCCTCTTGCCAATAACGTTGCTTACGCTCTGGCAGTGGAAAAATTGATGGGCTGGGAAATTCCGCCACGCGGCAAAGCGATCCGCGTGATTTGCTGCGAGCTGGCTCGCATCTCCGCCCATCTGATGGGGCTGGGGGCAATGGCGCTCGATTTGGGCGCGATGACTGTCTTCCTCTACACCTTCGAAGAACGGGAAAAAATTTATGACCTTTGCGAGTTGCTGACAGGAGCGCGTTTCACCACCTCTTATACCCGGATCGGCGGACAGATTCGCGATCTGCCGGCAAATTTCATCCTCCAGCTCAATTCGTTTCTGGAAACTTTCGACTCGCGGTTGAACGAGTGCGACAATTTGCTTACTCGCAATCGTATCTTTGTTGATCGGACCAAGGATATCGGAGTCATTCCGCGCGACAGAGCGATCGCCTACGCTCTTTCCGGTCCGAATCTGCGCGGTAGCGGCATCGAGCATGACCTTCGACGGAAACATCCCTATTTGGGCTACGATCAGTACGACTTCGAAGTCGTGATTGGGACAGCCGGCGACTGTTACGATCGTTATCTTGTGCGGATCGAGGAAATGCGCCAGAGCGCCAGAATTCTGCGACAGGTAGTTGATAAGTTACCCAGCGGACCAATCAATGTAGCCGACTGGAAGAACATGCTGCCACCGAAGGCGCGGGTGATGACAAAAATGGAGGAGCTCATTCACCATTTCATAGTCGTCACTGAAGGGTTAAAGGCGCCCCCGGGCGAGGTTTATTTCGGCGCTGAAAATCCAAAGGGCGAGCTCGGTTTTTATATCAACAGCAAAGGGGGCGGCGTGCCGCATCGGTTGAAAATTCGGGCGCCGTCGTTTGTCAATCTGAGCATTTTGCCCGAGCTGCTCCCGGGAGCGATGATGAGCGATGTGGTGGCGATCCTGGGCAGCCTGGATTTCGTGATGGGGGAGTGCGACAGGTGAAAATGCATATGCGTATTCTTCTTGCCATTGTTGTGCTGGCCGCGGCGCTCGCGGGGTGTAATCGCAACCCGCTCAGCGGTTCCAAGCTAACGCTGGACAACTATAACAAGATCACCACCGGGATGACTAAAGCACAGGTCGAAGAAATACTCGGCTCCCCAACGTCGATCGAAACAAAGGACATGTTAATTTTCAAAAAGACGATTTGGCGCTACGAGGACGGAAAAAATTTCGCAATGATTACGTTCAAGAACGACGAGGTGGACGGCAAGGAAACGAACCTGGGAACCTCATAGAGATGAGCCGGCTTCGTTTGCAGATCATCTCCACTGTAATAGGCCTGCTCTTGTTGAGCTGCTCCAACCAACGGCTCACCCAGGCCAATGTCGATCAGGTTACCGAGGGCATGAGCAAGAAGCAGGTCGAATCTATTCTGGGCCCGCCGACCAACGTCGATACCAAGGATTTTCTCCTGCTGAAGCGCAGCACCTACGTTTATCACCAGGGAAACGGCTCGGTCACTGTCTTGTTCAAAGACGATAAAGTCGTCGCAAAATCGAGCACGCTGCAAAAGTAAGCGGCTCATAGTGAATCCGACGGCGATGAAACTTCCCCCGCAACTCCACCAGCAGATGGATGCTGCGATCGCGCATTATCCGCCAGATCGAAAACGCAGTGCAGCCTTGCCTTTATTGCATCTTTGGCAGGAACATTTTGGATTTATCAGCGACGAAGGCGTGAATTTCATTGCCACCAAACTCGAGCTGCAGCCCATTAATATTCTCGAATTGGTCACATTTTACCCGATGCTTCGCCAGGAACGTGTCGGCAAAACTCACATCCGCGTCTGCCGGACACTGAGCTGTGCCATGGCTGGCAGTTATCGGGTCATGGAGAGTTTGTGCGTGGCGACAGGGATTCAGCGGCGAAAAAACTCCGAAGGAATGCACAATCCCGTGTCAGTCAGCCAAGACGGAAGGTTCAGCATCGAGTTCGTAGAGTGTCTGGCGAGTTGTGGCACTGCACCTGTCTGCATGGTCGACGATGATCTGCACGAAAACCTCGCGCCCGAAAATGCCTCGCTCATTTTGGATGGACCATCGCCTTCGCGTTACTCGAATCCGCCGCATCCACTCGAGCACCGGCTGGTTTTCAAAAATATTGGGCGGACGGATTGGGACACGAGCATCGATTGCTATGTGCGCGATGGCGGCTACGAGCAATTGCGCAAGGCTGTCGCGATGCCACGCGAGCAGATCGTGAACGAAGTAAAAACCTCGGGACTGCGTGGACGCGGAGGCGCCGGATTTCCCTGCGGTGTGAAATGGGGCTTTATCAAGCCGGACGAAAAGAAGCCGGTCTATCTAATTTGCAATGCCGACGAATCGGAGCCGGGAACGTTCAAAGATCGCTACATCATCCACCAGGACCCACACCAATTACTGGAGGGAATCCTCATTTCGTGTTTCGCGCTGAACGTTCACACCGCTTACGTTTATATCCGAGGCGAATTTCCTGAGGGTGCCCGGATTCTCGAACGGGCGATCGAAGAGGCGCGGGCCAAAAACTTTCTCGGTCAAGACATCCTTGGGACCGGATTTGACGTTGAAATTTATATTCATCGCGGGGCCGGGGCCTACATTTGCGGCGAGGAAACAGGGTTGATTGAGTCGCTTGAGGGCAAGCGCGCCTACCCCCGCATCAAGCCACCATACTTTCCCGCCGTGCTCGGACTCTATATGTGCCCGACGATTGTAAACAACGTCGAGACGCTCTGTCATGTGAAGCACATTCTGGCGATGGGCGGAGCGCAGTATGCCAGGCTCGGACGCCCAAATAATACCGGTACCCGCATCGTTTGCGTAAGCGGGGACGTGGCCCGTCCGGGTTATTTTGAAATTGAAGTCGGCGCGGTCACGATGGGCCAGCTTATCTATGACATGGCTGGCGGGATGAGATTCGGGCGTCAACTCAAAGCCCTGATTCCAGGTGGCAGCTCGGCCAAAGTGCTCCGCGCCAACGAACGATTCAAATTAAAACAGAAGCAAGCGGATGGATCGATGGCCGAAAACGAAATTTCCATCGATCAAATTCCAGTCGATTTCGATTCGCTGGCCGCCTGCGGATCGATGGCCGGTTCCGGTGGCGTGATCGTCCTGGACGATTCACGCGATATGGTTTGGGCGCTCAATAATATTAACGAGTTTTATGCGCATGAGTCATGCGGGCAATGTACTCCCTGTCGCGAAGGGTCGCTCTGGATGAAAAAGATTACCGATCGCATGCTGCTGGGTGGCGGGGTCGTGCAGGATCCCTCGACCCTCAAGTCGATTGGCGACAACATCGCTGGCCGCACCATCTGCGCGTTTGGCGAAGCGTGCGCATGGCCCACCCAAAGTTTTGTCGAGAAATTTCCGGAGGATTTTGCCGCACTTGCGCAAAAAGCCTCACCGCCGCCCTTGCCGCCAGAACTCACTTCTGAGGAATTGATTTCCGAAAAAAACATACCGGTCACCCCCCTCGC
>DASXIC010000111.1:0-45569 GCA_036498205.1 Chthoniobacterales bacterium
GATCCCGTTTACCGGCGCGGACGGATTTTACGTCCTGTTCGATCCCAGCGATCACGATACGCTCTACGGGGATAACCAGGATGGCGTAGTCCACCGTTTCAATATGCGCACTGGCGAGCTGCGCGTCTTAAAACCGGAGACACCGGAAGGACGTCAGCCAACGCGATTTCATTGGAATTCGCCGCTCGTGATGAGCCGGCATAAACCGGGCGTGCTTTATCTAGGCGGTAACCATGTTTTCCGATTAACTGATCAAGCCGAACGTTACGCCGTCATCAGTCCGGATCTCACGCACAATGAGCCGGACAAGACGGCAGTCGTTGGCAGTGGCGCGGAAAACTATGGGGTTGTATATTCTCTGGCCGAATCGCCATTGCGCGCCGGGATGCTATGGGCCGGAACGGATGACGGTCGCCTGTGGGTCACCCAGGACGACGGCGGAAAATGGACGGAGCTCACGAACAATTTGCCCGAGCCGATGCGTGGGCAGTGGATTGTCCGGATCGAGCCAGGGGCACAGGACCCGAACGTGGCTTATGTCGCGGCCAATGCCTATCGTCTCGGTGACGATCGGCCAATGATCGCCCGGACCGCGGATGGCGGAAAAACGTGGACGAGCATCATTGGCGATCTTCCCGCCAACGGCCCGGTGGAAGTGGTGCGCGAAGATCCGGTGAACCCGAAGTTGCTTTACACGGGGACGCACTTTGGCTTGTTCGCATCATTCGACCAGGGAATACATTGGGTGCGAATCGCCGATCTTCCGCCTGTGCGCGTAGATGATCTGCAGATCCATCCGCGCACGGCCGATCTGGTCATTGCCACCCATGGCCGAAGTCTCTATGTGCTGGACGACACACGTGCCTTGCGCGACCTGACCCCCGAGGTCATAAGCAAGCCGGCTCACTTATTCAGCATTCGACCGACAAGTGCCGCTTATATTACCCAAGGATTCGCGGACTGGAATGGGAAAGGTGTTTATCGCGGCGCGAATCCGCCCGAAGGCGCATTGCTGACCGCGTGGGTGAAGGAATTCACCGGAGATGAAGTCAAGGTGGCGATTACGAACGCCGCGGGAATGCCCGTGGCCAATTTGAAAGCGCCCGGCGTGGCCGGTTTAACGCGATTAAATTGGGACCTTCGTCCGACTGAAGACGTGCTGACGAAATACGGCGGAGACGATCCCAAGAAGTTGCTCTCGAGTGGTGATTACAACGCGGAGCTGACGTTCGGACAGACAAAGGTAAAACAAACATTTCACGTTGATCTGGCTGAAGGAATTATTCCACGCGGTGGAATACCGCTACGCGAACCAGAAGAAACAGACGATGAAGGTAAGAAACATTAGGGAAAGGACCGCGTGGTTCGAAGTTCTACAAACGACTAAGCGGACCCAGACTGCGATGATGACGCTGAAGCCGGGAAAATCTTCGGGGAGCAAACCGGAAGAGCACAAGGAGAGCGATCAGGTTTTGCTCGTGCTGGCAGGCGAGCTCCGGGGCGAAATAGCAAAGGACCTGATCACATTACGTAAAGGCGATGTGATCGTGATTCCTGCGGGAACCAGGCACAAGTTTACCAATCCCGGTTCAGTGGATACCGTGACGTTTAACACCTATTCTCCGCCGGAATACGATCCGGGCGAGAAAGGTTAGGCTGCCAGCAGTGGCGCGATCGGCGACGGGCGTCCGTCGAATTTGGGGTAGAGGAATCGCGCAACCGGCGATCCCTGGCAGGTGACGGCGGATGCGCGCGTCAGCCCCGCTTCCCGTAGATGTCGAAGTGCCGCGGCCAGCAGGAGAGTACCCAAACCGCGGTTACGATATTCCATTAGCACGCAGGGACCTGGGACGAGCTGCTCGGGTGCGTTCGGGTCGATGGCAACGAACGTGCCTGCGATGATGCGGGAACCATGACGAAGGGCCAGACAGGCTGTCGTTTCCGCATTCAGCGAGGGGGTGATGGAATTTTCGACGATTGCGTGCGCCTCATGCAGCGCAGAATTCCAATTGGGATCGAGCGCGAATGAACGCATGATCATCTTGCGCGTTTCGTCGTAGTCACCGCTGCCGACAATATCTAGCTGGTAATGCGCCGGCGCGGCAATCCTGGGCAAATTCGTTGTGGCCAAATCCCAACAGAAATTCACCCATGTCGTCATGTTCGTTTTCATGTTCCAGCGCGCAGTAGCGTCAGGCAGCGGCCGGGTCGTTGGACGCAGCCGAAGCGATTTGACTTCCTCTTACATCGCCCGGGAGCTCTTCAACGTCGAGTGAAATGAATGATACATTTCGCGATGTTGGGCAACTCCCCGGCGTAGCACCGGTTTGAGGTTGGCCAGATCTGCAATGTTCACAATCTGGTCGACGCTCAAGGCGAAAGCGCTCAACGGATCGTTGGTGGCGAACCGGTGCGTCAGCAGGAGGACAAAATGCTCGCGGCGATCTCCCCCGGGGCGCTGGCCCAATTCCTTTAAGACGGGATTATTCGCAAGAGTCGAGCCCTTAAAGTGTTCATAAATGACGACGACGTGATAGGAATACGCCCGTAATTTCTGCAGCACGTCTTCCTCATGAAGAGCGACGTTTACCTTGTAGTTCATGTCGATCAACTGTGGGACAACGGCTTTTTGATATTGCTCGTGATCGACGCAGACGAGAGCTGTGTCGTCCCCGACATCGAATAATGCGGCATCGCTTTCCTTTTCCATGATTTAGCGAAAGGCAGGCGTGGGAACATCGAGGCGCAGGCCAGAATCGAAGTCGCTGTCCGTTCCCCGTGTTTTGTGAAATAGGTCGATGCCCCGGGTAATATTGCCCTTCCGGGTAGCGAATAAGCGCGCCGTCTCCTCGGTAATCAAATCGTTCTGGTAGGCGGCCAGAATCGACTGGTCGAATGTCATCCAGCCGAGTTGCGAGCTTGATTCGATGATCTCGTAAAAACTACGATGCTCGCCTTCGCCAATCGCGATCGCCTCTTTCGTCCGTAAGTTGTTGCCCATAATTTCGGTGAGCAATTGCCGACCGCCACTGACTCTGGGCGCGAGTCGCTGGCTGATTACGTAACGCAACATGTCCGCGAGCCTGAGCCGGAGCTGCTGCTCCTCGCCGATGGAAAAAAGTCCAAGGATTCGATTGATTGATTGCCCCGCATCGACGGTGTGAAGGGTACTAAGAACGAGATGGCCGGTTTCAGCGGCGGTTAACGCCACCTCGACCGTTGCGCGATCCCGCATCTCGCCTACAAGAATGACCTTGGGCGCCTGACGCAAAGCGGCACGAAGACCGTTCGGATAAGCGTCAAAGTCCTGGCCGAGCTCGCGTTGATTGAAGGTGGCTTTGCGGGTCGGATGCACGAATTCGATCGGATCTTCCAACGTCACGATGTGGACTGGTTGCGTTTCATTGATCTCGTTGAGCAACGCCGCCAGTGTCGTCGTCTTGCCGCTACCGGTGGCGCCGGTGACCAGTACGAGGCCGGTCTTTTCCTTTGCCACTTCTTTCAGAATCGGCGGTAGCTGCAACGATTCCAAAGTGGGAACATTTCCCTCGAGACGGCGTAACACGACAGCAAAGTTTCCGCGCTGCCGGAAAATATTGACCCGGAATCTTGCTTCTTCGTTGAGAGAATAGCTGGAATCGCAGGAGCCGGTTGTGAAAAAATCGTGCATCAACCGTGGATTACCTTGCATCAAGGCCAGGGCAATTTGCTCAGTCTGAAAAGGGGTAAGGGATTCGATAGGCGGATCAATCAGCGCCGGTTTCAGTTCGCCGAAGGCCTCGACCTGGAGCGGATGGCCTACTGAAAAGTTTAAGTCCGAAATGCCGTTGTGCGTCTTCAGCATCCCAGAAAGAATTTTATCGAGCTCGGGCAACCTCATATTATTCCTCGGTCCAATCTTCCGGAGGATTCTTCAGGAATGGGCGGAATTTTTTCTTATCGATCGCCTTGTCATAGGCTTCCTCGGGCGAAATCCGGGCATGGCGCAAATGGTCGAGAATGGCATCATCGAGCGGTTGGTTCCCTTTCTTTTTCCCAACCTGAATCATGCCTGGGATTTGATGGGTTTTTGCCTCCCGCACGAGGTTGGCGATCGCCATATCGACCACCAAAATTTCAAGCGCTGCGACGCGACCCGGTTGGTCGATTCGCTTAAAAAGATTTTGCGCAATGACTCCTTTAAGAGATTCGGCCAAGGTGGCGCGGATTTGGTTTTGCTGATTGGTCGGAAAGACGTCGATGATTCGATCGACCGCTTTTGAAGCGCTCGAGGTATGGAGCGTGCCAAAGACCAGGTGACCCGTTGCCGCCGCGGTCAGTGCCAATTCAATCGTTTCCAGGTCTCGCATTTCACCGACCAGCAAAATGTCCGGATCTTCTCGCAGCGCCCCACGGAGTGCGTTGGCAAATGAGCGCGTATGCACGCCCACTTCGCGATGTTGCACCAGACAATTTTGACTGCGATGGACGAACTCAATTGGGTCTTCGACGGTAATGATGTGATCGTGTCGCTGCAGATTGGCGTAATCCATCATCGCTGCCAGGGTGGTGGATTTGCCGGACCCAGTCGGTCCTGTCACCAGCACGAGACCTTTCTTCAACAACGGAAATTTTTTTAGCACTGAGGGGAGGCTGAGGTCGTCAACGGTCAAGACTTTGGAGGGGATCAGTCGGAAAACAGCAGAGATTCCGTATTTTTGCTGGAAGAAATTTGCCCGATAACGCGCCACACCCGGAACCTCGTAACCGAAGTCAATATCCAAATTTTCTTCGAAGAGTTTGATCTTGGCCTCAGGCGCGATTTCATAGACCATTGCCTTCAATTCGTCGTTTTGGAGAGCGGGATAATCGACCCGCACCAAGTCCCCGTTGATGCGCAGCATCGGCGGATTGTTGGTCGAGAGATGCAGGTCGGAAGCCTTTTGTTCCGACATCAGCTTAAAAAACGCGTCGATGCGAGCCATGCGATCCCGCTGTTGCAGTAGCTAAATTGATGCCAGCGCTAAGCGTTTCCCCGGGGCGAGACAGCCGCTTGGGTTTGCGCCAAAGAAACCGGTGTTAACGCGAGCGACGTGAGGGTTAAATCACGTCTGGTCGGTGTCCTTCGCGCATGCCCAGCAAACGCAACCGACAACAGCAAAAAAGGCGAGAGCGAACGAACCGAGGGTCAGCATAAGATTATGGCAATTATGATATATAATGAGCACGCTCTATGCCGACGGCCGCCCATCAATTCGGCGCAAAACGCCAGTCCTGATCACTTCGCAAGCGCCTGTCGCAAATGCGTTTTGGCCGTGTCCACTTCCTTCGAAGACGCTCCGGCAAGCAGAATGCCGCGCAATTTTTCGCCCTGGTAATGGCGGATGGTGAACTTTTTCTTGGCGTAGCTCCCATTCAGGTCGAGCCGGGTCGGTTGGAGGGTGAAGTCGCCGACGAAATCCAGCCGCAAGTCGAATATCTCAGTCCAAAAATACGGAAGTTGCTCATAACGTATTCGTTTTTTGCCGGTCATGTTTGCCCCGGCCACGAGCCCTTGTTCCCGGGCATTCTCCCAATGCGTTTGCCGCCGCATACCTCCCATCATTCGATCCGGATAAAAGGCCAGATCCCCGATCGCGTAGATGCCCTTTTCTTCCGTCTCGAGATATTCCGTCACGGGAGAGCCGTGCGGACCAGAGAGGGGAGTATTGCGCACGAGATCGAGATTTGGCTCTGCTCCGCAGGCGACCACGGCTAGACCGGCAGCGACCCGATTCCCACTCTTGGTCTGAATATTCCGCAAAACAGTTTTCCCTTCGAATCCGTTCAGACTCTCGCCCATGAGCAACGCGACTCCATTTTTTGCGAAGTATCCCGTCAACCACGTAGCGGTTTCCGGATCAAGGTAGCGATTCAACAGCGCCGGATGGCGATGCATTATACTTACCCTCAACTTCATTTGCCGAAGGCTTGCGGCGGTTTCGCAGGCGAGCAGCCCGCCACCAACCACCATTACCCCTTTCTCGTGTTGCGCCATTTCCCGTAGCGCGAAAGCGTCGCGCATGGTGCGCAGGTAAATGACATTGCCGAGACCAACCCCTGCTACGGGCGGTCGTACCGGCCGGCTGCCCATCGCGAGGGCCGCTTTATTAAATTCGATACTCTCTCCGTTCCCGAGCACAGCGACGCGGCGATCGATGTTCAGCTGGGTCACAACGGTGGTGAAACGGGCATCGATTTTATGCGCGTGATACCAATTCTCGTCCGCGTGCGCCAACTTCTTTGGCACGGCGTTTTTTTCACGCAAGAACGCTTTCGACAGAAGCCAGCGCTTATAGGGAGCGAAGGCCTCGGCACCGACGAGCGTTACGCTTCCGCGCTTGTCGTGCTTCCGAATCGCTTCACAAACACTCGCTCCGCCGATCCCTGCGCCGATAATAAGATAATCGCGCTGAATCATGTACGAATTTGGGACGATAGAAAAAGCCCCGCCTTGCTGGCGAGGGAAAAATGCGCTTCAGCGGCAATTAGCCGCAGTTGGTTCAAAAACCTCCCGGCAGGTAGCAAGCGGCCCGATGATTCCTGCGAGATCGGCCAGCAAACCGCCGGGGGACATGGTGCGTTTCTTCAAACCTACCGACTGCCAACCAAAACAGTTGAGCAACGACGGTGTTAACGGGTTAGTCGTGCATCCGCTACGTCAGCTTTCTCTCCCAGCATCGTCGCGGCGAGCTTGATGGCCTCATCGCTTTTTCCGCCGAGCATGCGGGCAATCTCTTCGCGTCGCCCATTGCCAGCCACTTCATGGAGTTGCGAAAAGGAACGCCCTTTCGTTATTTCCTTCGTCACTACGAAATGCGAGGTTGCCGCTGCTGCCACCTGCGGTAAATGAGTGATGCAGAGCACCTGGTGATGCCGCCCCAGCTCGCGCATTCGTCCACCGATGGCATATGCGATTTCCCCTCCGACGTTGGCATCGATCTCATCGAACACGAGCAACGGGACCGCGTCTTCCGAAGCCAGAGCGGATTTGATCGCAAGCATTAGACGGGAAATTTCTCCGCTCGAGGCAATCGTCCGCAGCGGTTTGGACGGCTCGCCCGGATTGGGTGAAAAGACCAATTCCACCGCATCAAATCCTGAAGGACGCGGTTTGTCCAAATCGCTGATGATTACTTCAAAGTCCGATCGCTTGAATCCGAGGTCACGGAGGTTTTCGCGCACGGCTTGGGATAGTTTCGGCCCGGCCCTGGTTCGTAATTTTCGAAGCACGGCGCCCGCGGCCCTTAATTCTGCCCCCTCCCTCTCGATTTGGAAGGCAAGCTGCCGCAGATCTTCATCGCGGCTCTCGATTTTCCGCATTCGTTCCGCGGCGCGTTCGCCGAACGCGATTACGTCGGCGATGGTTGAGCCGTATTTCCGTTTCAAACTTTCGAAAATCGAGACCCGCTGCTCCAATGCGGCAAGCTGCCCCGGGTCGAGATCGAGATTTTCCGCGTAGCGGTTGAGATCGCGGGCGATCTCAGATAACTCGATAACAATCGTTTCGTGGGCGTTGGCCATTGGCGCCATTGCCGGGTCCAGTTTTTCCAGTTCGCGTAACAGCCGCTGTGTTTCTCCAAGCTGGCTCAGTATTGCATCTTCCGCCTCGGACAATCGGTTCGCTGCAGCGGACGCAATTTCGATGAGACGTTTGCTGTTGCTTGCCCTGCGGTAGTGCCCATCGATCTGGTCCTCTTCATTTACGTCCAGATTCGCCGCGCTGATTTCGCCGACCTGATGGCGCAATAGATCGAGTTCCTGCGCCCGCACCGTTTCCGCAGTGTCGAGCGCAGCGTGCGCATCTTCTAGCTGCCGCAGATTCCGATAAATTTTCTCGAATTTTTGACGAGCGTCTCCGGCGTCAGCGAAAGCATCGAGCAGTTCAAGCTGTTTGTCGGCCGAAAGGAGTGATTGGTGATCGTGCGGTCCGTGTAAATCGACAAGTTGATCTCCAAGCGCTTTCAAATTCGCCAGGGTCGTGCTCGACCCATTGATGAACTGGCGGTTTACGCCGGAAACCGCCAAAGTGCGCTTCAAGATCAATTCCTCATCGCAGGGGTCGATCCCGGCTTCTTCGAACCCGGCATTTAATTGATTTAAATCATCACCATTAAAAACGGCTTCCACGGCGCAGAGCTCCTTGCCGGTTCGAATAAGTGATTTGTCTGCGCGTTCACCCAGCACCAGTTGCAGGGCACCGATGATGATGGATTTACCGGCACCGGTCTCGCCCGTCACGGCAGTGAAGCCAGGGGCCAGTTGCCATTCGATGTCCTCAACCAAGGCGAGGTTTTTGATTCGAAGCAAATTTAATGTAATCGGCATTGGCAGCAGTTGAGAGTATAAAGCTGAGGGATGAGAGTTCGAGCTTGCCAATCGAAGGTTCAACCCTCAACTCCCAACTAACTCTCACTTTTCTTGGGACCGGCACCTCTCAAGGCGTGCCGATGATTGGGTGTGACTGCGCCATTTGTCACTCGACCGATCCGCGGGATAAGCGCCTTCGTTCTTCCATCTATATCGAAACACCGGAAATCGCTTTTGTTGTCGATACCGGAACGGACTTTCGGACACAGGCCCTGCGGGAAAATATCCGTCGCGTTGACGCCGTTGTTTTTACCCACTCGCATACCGATCACATCATGGGTTTCGATGATCTGCGCCGCTTTTCCTGGAAACGGGGGTCCATGCCTGTTTACGCCTCGGCTGAGACAATGGCCGATTTGCATCGTGTTTTTGAGTTTGCTTTCGAAGCGAAGAACCCGTTTCCAGGTTATCTCAAACCGGAACCGCATATAATTAGGGCGCCTTTCTTCCTCGGGGAGACGAAAATTACACCTCTACCAGTGCCGCATGGCGAATCGGAAGTAAGCGGCTACCTATTTTCCCGAAACGACCGCGACCTGATAGCTTACCTGAGCGATTGCAGTGCGGTGCCGGAAGAAATCGCCCAAAAGATTTGCGAGGTGGAATGTCTGATTATCGATGCGTTGCGCGAAAAGCCGCATCCGACTCATCTTAGCGTGGAGCAAGCTCTGGAAGTAGCCGGTCGGGTCAAACCGCGTGAAACTTATTTCACCCACATCGCTCACGAACTTGCCCAGAGCTACGAAGAACGTTTACCTGCTCGAACTCACATCGCTTATGATGGATTGAAGCTGAGCTTCTAAATGAAGGCGTCCTACGTCGCCTTCGCTGCCGTGCTAACGCTTTCGGCACTGGGGGCGAGACACGTTTACGCAACAATCGACCCTTCGGCGATCCCGAGTCGAAGCGGTGGCTAGCGGATAATACCTCGCTCGGTCGTCTCGATAAATTCAACGATTTGCGTGATCTCATCACGCGGTGCGATCTCGGCCTGGATTGCTTCCAACGCCTGACGCGTATTGAACTTGGAACGGTAAATTAAACGAAATGCTTCTTTGATCGCCTTCACGCTCTCGGGAGAAAACCCGTTCCGCTCCAAACCGACCAAATTCACTCCCCGGATCTCGGCTGGATTACCGTCTGCAATCATAAAAGGCGGAACATCCTGGACGATTTTCGAGCAGCCACCAGTAATGGCGAACCGCCCAATTCGGCAAAATTGATGGACGGCGGTCAATCCACCCATGATTGCGTGATCGCCGATGCGCACGTGACCAGCGAGCGTGCCATTATTGGAAAAGACGACGCAGTCGGCAACCGTGCAATCGTGACCGATATGGCTGTAGGCGAGAAAATTCCCACTATTCCCGATCCGCGTTTTCCCTTCGCTGGTTGTGCTGCGATTCACCGTTACGAATTCGCGAAAATTGTTGTTGTCGCCAATTTCGAGATAGGTCGGTTCGCCGCCATATTTTAAGTCCTGCGTTTGCTGCCCGATCGAGCAGTAGGCATAGAATCGATTCCGTGCTCCCGCACGCGTCGGTCCGAGCACGGTGACGTGATGTTGGAGGACGCAGGATTCACCAAGTTCGACATCGGGACCGATGATGCAGTAAGGACCGACTACGGTGCCAGCTCCAAGTCGCGCGCTTGAATCGATGATTGCAGATGGATGAATCTCCACCTCGCTCATTTATCGAGGAAGGTGAACATCAGATCGCCCTCCGACACGACGGCGTCGTTGACCACGCAGCTGCAATGAGCTTTCGCCAGCCGATTGCTTCTGGCTTTGATCAACTCGGCGTGAATGAACAGTGTATCGCCCGGAAATACCGGCTTGCGAAACTTCACTTCATCCGCGCTCATAAAATATCCAATGCGGCTCGCGCTCTTGGCCAGTTTCATCAGCAAAATGCTCGCGACCTGCGCCATCGCTTCCACCTGCAATACTCCGGGCATGACGGGATGACCGGGGAAATGTCCCTGGAAATAGGGCTCGTTGATCGTCACCGTTTTCATGCCCGTGCACTTCGTTTCGCCTTCAAATCCAAGAATTCGATCGACCATCAAAAATGGAAACCGATGGGGAAGGATTTCCATTACCTGGGTAATGTCGAGGCCGCCTTCACCCGGCGGAAATGAACGCGGAACGGACAACGCCTTCATTTGGGCATGTTCCTTTACGATCGCGCGCGCCAGCTCCGCATTGACGCCATGACCCGGCCTGACAGCAATAATGTGACCACGCACACGCGTGCCGACGAGCGCGAGGTCGCCGATGATGTCGAGGATCTTATGGCGCGCGAATTCGTCGGGAAATCGTAAAGGCTCTTTGCTGAGCACGGCGTCGCCCCGGACGACAATTGCGTTTTCCAAACTGCCACCCTTGATCAGGTTTTTGTCCATCAGTGGCTGAACGTCTTCGTAATAAACGAAGGTCCGGGCTGGTGCCAGGTCGCGCTCGAAAACCGCGGGCGTGATCTCCGTCGCATAAAACTGGGTGAAACGATTATTTGGCCCGGCCTGCGTGCAGGAGATACGAAACTTCGCGTCTGGCAGCAGCACCAGGATGGAACCATTTTTTGATTCGATGTGAATTGGTTCGCGCACATCAAAGAACCTTCGCGTTCCATCCTGCGCGGCCGTCCCGGCCTTTTTGATAACCTCGACATAAGGCATGGCACTTCCGTCCCCGATCGGCGGCTCGTTTGCATCCATTTCGACAATGGCATTGTCGACCCCCATCGCGCTCAAGGCAGCGAGCACGTGCTCCACTGTGTGCACCCGAACTGCCCCTTCACCGATGGTTGTGGCGCGCTCAACCGTTTTCAGGTTGGCGATCGTCGCGTCGATTGTAGGTTCATCGGCCAGATCTTTGCGTTTGAATTTGATGCCGTGATCGACCGGGGCCGGTTGCAGGCGCAACGTGACTTTTTCACCGGTGTGCAGCGAAATTCCGGTTAGTCCGGCAGATTTCGCCAGGGTATGCTGAAGCTCAGGGGCAGCCATTCGCGGTAACTAACAAAGATTTGCCAGGCTGACTACGCTTTCTCACTTCAGTTCGAACTCGCCGCAATCAAAAGCCATCATCTTGCTGACGCCGCTAAGGTGGAATTGTCGAACAGATGTTCCGTTGTCGAGAAACGCGTCCAAGCTCTTGTCATTTCGCTGGGTCAGCCATGCGCGCTTGGTATCGCCGGCCGGCGCGATTGTAACTAATGGCAACCCATCTGCTGCTTTCAAAAAGGCGTTTTCATCATCAAAGCCGACGCCAAGTTCGACGATCGGGCGTTCGTTGTTCTCGAGCGGATTTGGAACAAGCTTCACTCCAACAGAATTCGAATTTTCGCCGGCAGCAGTGGCAACCGAGCCAACATCTTCCGCTTTTACCGCACCAATGAGAAAACCGCGACCGGAGTATTTTCCCGGCGGCACGTCGTAGCCGTAGTCATCTTTGCCGTCCCATTTTGTAGTGAGGGCGTCTGCTCCAATCGAGAACTGATCAAACTCTGCTTCCTGATGCAGCACTCGCACAAGTTGATCATCCTCGTCGTAAATCCCGAGGCTGATCGTTCCCTCCATGGGCGGGGGAACAAAACTCAGCCGTACTGACCGAGAGGGCGTGGCACTTGGCGATGCGGCAGGCGTGTCGGGCTGCTGGCCACGTAGGATCGGGAAAGGAGCCAGTCCAATTGCAATCGCCAGCGAGATAATTTTCGTCGTCATTTCGGCTCGGCGCCTCAGCATTTCACGGCGAAATGTCGCCAGTCCAGATGCGAAAAAATATTATCGCGGCTTTCGCACTCCGTCAGGAATTCGACGTCGGCGTTTCCTTCTGCGCGAGCGGTGGCTAGTCGATTGAACCGTCGCAGATGATCCGTCACGCGTTGTGCGGCGTACTCCTTCGCCGTCTCATTACGAATCAGAAACGGCCAGTCGCTTGCCTGCGCTAGAAGCAACTCGCGTCCGAGTTGCTGCAGCATACGTTCTATTTCAGGACTCGCTTTCGTTTGATATTTTTTCGTTAGATCCGTCATTCGCCTGGCTGACGCCTGCAGGTGTGGGTAAATCCAGCTGCATTTCTCGTCCAGCCAAACATCGAAAAAACCTTTATCGCCCCAGCTCGATGCACTGGGCCGAACCAGCTGTTGAGTTGGGTTTGCCACGAGAAACTCCGTCGGCGTGGTCAATGCGATCCTCCCTTCAGATGCGACGATCGTCCGGAGGACATGCTCAAGAAAAATCGGACCTTCGAACCACCAATGGCCAAAAAGCTCCGCATCGAATGGAACGGTCACCACCGGATTCCAATCGCACGCAGACAGCGTCGCGATGTCGGCGATCCGCTGCTCAACAAAATGCGACGCATGTTCGCGCGCTGTTTTCTTCGCCATAGCGCGGTCGTAAAGTTTTTTCGGATCTTCGCGAGTGGTCACCCGATGATATTTGATCCCGGTGAAGTTCTGGCTGGCGTTGGTAAATGCGCTTAGCTCCTCCGGCGGCAGATCGAAACCAATGTCTCGGTAGAAGTCGCGATACGCAGGGTGGCCCGGATAACCCGCTTCTGCGCTCCACACCTGGCGGCTGGCTCGAACATCGCGTGCGAATGCGGCCGGTCCCGCCGGCGTGTAACAGGGAGCAAATGTTCCGCGCCTCGCCGGCGGGCGGGCATGTTCGAGTGCGTGGGCTTCGAGAACAAACCAGCGGATGTTTTGCTCCTGCAAGAGTTGGTCGATTCCCGGCGCGTAGGCGCATTCCGGTAACCAGAAACCAACCGGATCTGCACCAAATATTTCGCGATAATAATCACACCCAATCGCAATCTGCGCCGCAGCGGAGCAGGGCGTTTGCTGCAAGATCGGAAGAAGACCGTGGGTCGCGGCGCTGGCCATGACCTCGATTGCTCCGCTGTCGCGCAATTGCCGAAGTATTGCCAGGAGGTCGCGATTCCATTCGTCCACAAAAATGCGGCGGGTTTCGGAAAAAAAGTCGTGGTAAAACTGCGAGAGCGGCAGAATGGCCGCATCGCCGCGATTGCGTTCGCATTCACTTTCCGCCAGGCCGATCTGGCGGTCGAGATGCGCCAAATAGCGCTGCCCAAGCAGCTCATCCTGCAGCATCGCGCAAAGAGTCGGTGTTACAGATATCGTGAGCTTGACTGGGAGACCTTCGCTGTGAAGTCCCAGCAGCATGCGAAGGAGGGGAACATAGCTCTCGGTCATCGCCTCGAAAAACCACTGTTCCTCAAGGAAATTTTCGTGCTCTGGATGGCGCACGAACGGCAGGTGCGCGTGGAGAATGAAGGCGAGCGAGCCTGCGCGCCTTGTCATCCCGGATAACGCGAGAAACCGCGCAAATCAGCGACTGTTTTGCTGTCGAATGTGATCAATGCCTTTCGAAAGATTGTCGCGCTGGGCGAGGTCTCTCGGATTCGCCCGCCGAGACGTTACAGCGTCCGGCAAAAATCCTGAAATCGATCGAGACCTTTTTTGATAATGTCGATACTCGTGGCGTAGCTGAGGCGAACAGTTCTATCGTCGCCAAAGGCGGCGCCGGGAACGACCGCGACATTTGCTTTGCTGAGAAGCCGATCCGCAAAGTTTTGGGATGTCAGCCCGAGCTGGCTGATGTTTACCAGCACATAAAACGCGCCTTGCGGCTTGACCGCGGTCACGTTGGGAATTTTGGAAATCCTATCGAACATGTAATTACGGCGCATATCGAATTCGTCGCGCATATCGGCGATCGGTTGCTGGTCGCCCTTTAGAGCGGCGAGCGCGCCGCGCTGGGCAAACGAGCAAGGGTTCGCCGTGCTGTGACTTTGAATCGAATCCACTGCCTTGGCGACGTTATCCGGTGCCGCCAAATACCCCAGCCGCCAGCCGGTCATGGCATAGGATTTACTAAAGCCGTTAACGGTGAGGGTCAGGTCGTAGGCCTCTTTCGAGAGCGAGCCGATGCTGACGTGCTGAACGCCGTCATAAACAAGCTTTTCGTAAATCTCGTCGGACAGAATGTAAATATCTTCCCCGGCCGCGATCTCAACCAGGGCTTCCATCTCCTCGCGGGTATAGACCGATCCGCTCGGATTTCCCGGCGAATTCAGGATCAACATCTTCGTTCGGGGTGTCATCGCATTTTCAAAATCTTCCGCCCGCATCTTCCAACCGTTGCGTTCGGTCGTCGGAATGATCACAGGATCAGCCCCGGCCAGTTTTACCATATCGGGATAACTCACCCAGTATGGCGATGGGATAATGACTTCGTCGCCGGGCTGACAGGTAGCCAGGATAGCGTTATAACAGGCATGCTTGGCCCCGTTGCTGACGATGATTTGAGTGGGCTTGTAGTTGAGGCCGTTATCGGCAGCTAATTTTTCTGAGATCGCCTGGCGCAACTCCGGAATTCCAGAGCTGGGAGTGTATTTCGTGAAACCGCTTTGCAACGCCGTGATCGCCGCCTGTTTAATGTGCTCAGGTGTGTCAAAATCGGGCTCACCCGCCCCGAAGCCGCACACGTCGATGCCTTCGGCCTTCATCGCTTTTGCCTTGGCGTCGATCGTGAGAGTGAGAGATGGCGTGAGTTGCGAAGCGCGTGCGGAGATTTCCATGGCTGTATTCAAGGTCGGGTGCATAAACTATTTACGGCAGTAAAAATTTTCAATCAGCGGTTTAAAATTGTTCTCGTTCACCTGGACAATACCCATTTCGCGCTCAGCATTCGCGGGCGAATCCGAGGCGTGAGCAGCGTTGATCATGATCGTCTGTCCAAATTCCTTCCGGATAGAACCCGGCGGCGCTTTCTTGGGGTCGGTCGGGCCGAGCACTTCGCGTATTTTTTGGACCGCCCCTTCGCCCTGATAAACAATGGCGATGCATTTCTCTGTTCCGGGCAGACCTCGTTTCGGCGGCGGACACTCGCTCGGCTTCATTCCCGCCATGAACTCGACAATACTTTCCCAGTTCTCGCGGCCGCTGGCCGGCCCCAGTTTCTCTTCCAGCACGGGCAGCACCGGGCCGTAAAACTCCTCAGCCTGGGCCACGCTCATCTGGTGAACCTTGAAACCAATGATGTAAAGGCCGCTTCTGGAAAAGACATCGATTACGCCTCCGGGACGCGCATTGGGAAATTGGAAATTGTCCGGCTTGATCAGGACCAGCGTCTTCTCAATTTTGGCCCCCGCGGGATAATCGATTACATTTTCCAAAATTCCGCCGTCCCTGTCGGAAAACTCTGCCCACAGCATCAGATCTCGCTGAACTGCTTCGCGCCGGAACGAAGTCAAGACTGCTGGCTCGAAATAAGTAACTTTGCCCGACTCGTCTGTGATGTAGTCACCGTACGTGTCTCGAATCGTTTCGCCGCTGGTCCGTTCGTTTACTATGTGACCAACCGCATTCTGGACCTTTTCCACAGCATTTGCACCTCGCAGAACCAGAAACAAGGCCCGCGGTCGCTGACCCTTCACTATTCCGGTCAAATTTCGCCGCACGTAATCGCGTATCAGTTCTTGCGTAGCCCGATGCCGCGGATCCCTTTCAGTCACGGTGGTGTCCGCGTAGCGCTCAACCAGTTCCTGGCCCGGCGCGAACATCCGGGCGGCGACAAGGTCCAGGCCGGTACGCGAAATCAATCGCGACAAGATCCCACCGGTGCGCGATTTGCGCATCGAATAGGGAGTGACGATTGCGTAGGAAAGTTCTTCGGCCTGCATAATAACTCAAGGCGGCCCGCGCCGCCTACTGCAGGAGGATCGAAGTCGCTTGAGAGCCTCAACGTGCTGGCTTGCTTCGGGGTCGTCAAATTTGTTTTTGCGCGAGGATCGCCACCCATTTCCCCCGGCGCCGAACGATCCGTTTCTGCAAACACGTTGCACGCAGTGCCTGCACGACATCGCCTTCCTGGTTGCGTAAGATTCCGGACAGGACGGCGAATCCGGTTCGTTTCAAACTTCGTGCGATTCGGGGTAGAATTTCGATCAGCAGTTCGCTGAACAGATTTGCCGCCACCGCTTCAAACTGCCTCGTTGCCTTCAATCTTCGGGCGTCACCAAGGCGAAACTCGATTCCGCTGATATTATTCATCCGCGCGTTTTCTTTCGCCGTCGAAACTGCAGTTGCATCGACATCGATCCCGAGCGCGTGCTTCGCCCCAAACATCTTTGCGGCGAGGACAAGAATTCCGCTGCCGGTACCCAAATCGAGCATCGACCAGCCTGCTTTCCATGATCGCGAAACCTGCTCGAGCAAACGAAGCGACATGGCGGTTGTTGCATGGTCGCCCGTGCCGAAGGCTGCTGCGGCCGGAATTACCAGCGTTTGATCAAGGCTCCTCGGGTACGCAGGTGCGTCTACAATTTTCAAGCGGCGCCCAAGCCTGATTGGGCGACGTAAGCCCTGCTCTTCAAATTGTTTCAACCAGTCGCGGGGAAGAAGGGCGATTTTCCCGCCGAATTGTCGCTGCAATTGCTTTAGATTGCGCAGGGTGACGTCGGCAACTTCTGCCATGACCGTTTTCCGCAGGAGCGAAGCGATTATGGCCAGTTTCGGACCGGCTGCTTCAGCCAACGCTCTTTCGTTGGCAGCGAGCCAGATCGAGCTGGCTCGCTTTTGCCAAACGAACATCAACCCACTACCAAAAAATTCGTTTTTGTTATTTCTTCTCGGGCTCGGCCGCTTTCGTTTTTGCCATTTTTTGCGCGAGACCGGCCGCATATTTTTCGTACTGCACGCTATCAACCGTGAAGGTTCCAAGCATGTAATTAGAATCCTGCCAATCCCAGTTTTGTCCGGAATCGGTATAGGTCATCTTTGAAGTCTTTCCCTGGGCATATTCGCGATGCAACGGATCGGCCCCTGGAGGATTGGTTATTTTCGAACTCCCACCCAAACCTCCCTCAACCAACCGGCCGTTGAAAGTCGCTACGTTGCCGATGCTAATGATGTGATCTTTTCCTTCGATCTTCCGCGTGATGGGAACATATTTCGTTTCGAAATTGGTCGAAGCGTTCTTGGACGGGAGAATCGTCATGGCGATTGCTTCGAGCGCTTTTCGCTGCTCCGGATTTGCTTTCTCGTCGATGTAATTGGTCGAGAAATTCCATTTTCCAAACGAGTCCATCATGGTTTGGTTTTCCGGGCTTTGCGCGTAATTTGCGATCGCGAGGCCGTCGAGTCTCACATTTCCATAATTTCCCTTTTGAATAAAGAGCACCTGATTGCCGCCGCATGTTGTTTTCGTCGGCTTTGAATCAAACCAGCAGGGACACGCTGCCGCGCACGAGCAGGCCTCTTCTAGTTGTCCCGTAATCTTCCAGGAAGTCTTTTTTGGCTCTGGCGCTGCGCTTAACGCGACCGCCGCCGTTGCGATCGCTGGAATAAGGATGTGGCGGAAAAGCTTGTTCACAAACAACAGTTTACGGCGTTCGTTTGCACCGGGACAAGCCTAAACGAAGCGGGTTCGCGCAAAAAATCGTCGCGAAACATTTTCGCCGCGTTACGATTTCGCCTCCTGCAAATGAGAACGCGAGATAAACTAGCCAATAGCCTGCAGGAACCGCTTCCTCGCCAAATGAACGAATTTCACCACGTATTCATTCCGGCCCGTGAATCGCGGCGCACACTGCTTTTACTCCACGGGACCGGAGGGAATGAACGGGATCTACTGCCGCTGGGCCATGCAATTGATGAAGGGGCCGCATTGCTCAGCCCTCGAGGACAAGTTTTGGAAAATGGGGCTCCGCGCTATTTCCGACGACTCGCCGAAGGCATATTCGACGAAAAAGACGTAATCGCCCGCGCGCACGAACTCGCCGAGTTTATTACCGCTGCGATCAAGCGTTATTTGATCGACGAAACCGCTCTCGTAGCGATTGGCTATTCCAACGGCGCGAACATCGCCTCGGCCATGATATTACTCGGGCTCGCGAGGTTCCGGAGGGCGATTCTCTTGCGGCCAATGGTTCCACTTTCGAATTCGCCCATGACGTTGTTACGGGACTTCCAACTTTTTCTCTCGAGAGGGCGTTTCGACTCCATTGCCAGTGTTGAGCAAGTGGAGGCCCTGGCCGAATTATTCCGTGAACGAGGCGCTGAAGTCGATGTGCAAACGCAGGAAAGCGGTCATGAATTGACGACGGCCGATGTGGCCGCCGCGCGTGAGTGGCTTGCAAGCACGGCCATCGCGTAGGAAAGAGACTCCCGCCATGCTTGTTGTAATGAACGCTAATGCGACCGAGGCCGAAATCGCCGCGGTCGTGCGCGTGATCGAGTCTCTCGGTCTCCGTCCCCATACCTTGCCTGGTGCAACCCGAACCGCCATCGGCATCACCGGCAATAAAGGGGCCGTTGATCTGCGGCATTTCGAGAATTTGCCTGGCGTGGCGGAAGCGATCCGGGTAAGCAAACCCTACAAACTGATCACCCTCGATCTGCAGCCGGACCGCACGATTGTCGACATCGGCGGCGCAAAAATCGGAAATGGCTCGCTCGCCATTATTGCCGGGCCATGCGCCATTGAGACGCGCGAACAGGCCTTCAAAGTGGCGGAAGTTGTTAAAAACGCCGGCGCAAAATTTTTTCGGGGCGGCGCCTTTAAGCCGCGGACCTCTCCCTACGCATTCTCGGGTCTGGGCGAAGACGGGCTAAAAATCCTGGCGGAAGTTCGAGAGAAATTTGGGTTGAAGATTGTAAGCGAAGCCCTGGATGAAGCCGGAGTCGATCTGGTGGAAAAATATGCGGATATGGTCCAGATCGGCGCACGCAACATGCAGAATTACACTCTCTTGAAGCGCGTAGGGCGCTCCAGCCTTCCCGTTTTGCTGAAGCGGGGTATGGCCGCCACTCTGGAGGAATGGTTGCTGGCGGCCGAGTACATCATGGCTGAAGGGAACTATCAGATTGTCCTGTGCGAACGAGGGGTCCGCACCTTCGCGCAGCACACGCGCAACACGCTCGATCTCGCCGCGGTGCCGGCGGTGCGCCGAATCTCACATTTGCCAGTGATCGTCGATGCGTCGCACGGTACCGGAAAAAGCTACATGGTTACTCCGCTCGCGCGCGCAGGAGTTGCGGTCGGAGCGGATGGATTAATGATCGAAGTGCATTGTAAACCGGAGGAAGCCCTCTCCGACGGCGCGCAGGCGCTCACGCTCGACGAGTTCGAGCAAATGACGAAGGAAGTCCGCGCCATTCACGAGGTGATCAGTTAAGCGCGGGCGGCGTCTTAATAATTTTGAATGAGTGTAACCACGGCGCGCTATCGTAGTACCGAGTAAGACAAACGCCCCGACGGCGCGAAATATCTACACGAAACAATTAAAATTTGCGGGTAACACTGGCCTAAAGCGTCAGGAAATTGGCCAGCAGCTTGGTTCCATCCCTCGTCAGGATGGATTCGGGATGAAATTGCACGCCGTAGATTGGCAGGGAGCGATGTGTTAATCCCATGATCTCGCCATCGTCGGACTCAGCCACGATCGTTAGAGAATCCGGCAGACTTTCGCGTTTCACTACCAGTGAATGATACCGGGTCGCCTCGAACGGCTGCCCCAAATTTTGAAACACGCCTTTCCCATTATGTGTGATCGCAGATGTCTTGCCGTGCATTAATTTGGGAGCACGGACGATTTCAGCCCCGAAAACTTCGCCAATGCACTTATGGCCGAGACATACGCCCAAAATCGGAATACGGGCCCCGAATTGGCGAATTATTTCGCAGCTGATACCGGCATCCCCTGGACGGCCGGGTCCTGGCGAAATGCAAATGCGTTCCGGTTTACATTGTCCAATCTCGGCGGGTCCGATCTGGTCATTTCGTTTTACCAGGACTTCTACGCCGAGGTTCCCAAAAATCTGCGCCAGATTATAGGTGAACGAGTCGTAGTTATCGATCAACAGCAGCATTTTGTTTCGCCTTCTCGATTGCAGTTAAGACAGCCATCGCTTTTCCTTCGCTCTCCGCACGTTCCCGCACCGGCTTGGAATCGGCCACGATTCCGGCCCCGGCTTGTACAAATGCCTTACCGTTCTTTAAGACGACAGAACGCAGGGCAATGCAGCTATCGCAGTTTCCGTCGAAACCAAACCAGCCAACCGTGCCGGCATAGAATCCCCGACGCGATTTCTCCAGCTCGGCGATAATTTGCATTGCGCGAATCTTGGGCGCGCCCGAAACCGTGCCGGCGGGGAAGGTGGCGCGAAACGCATCGTAGGCATTGAGTCCGTCGCGCAGTTGCGCGCGTACATGCGACACGATGTGCATGACATGACTGTAACGCTCAATCGTCATCTGCTCGGTTACCTGCACGCTTCCGAATTCCGCGACACGGCCAAGATCGTTTCGCGCAAGATCGATTAGCATCACGTGCTCGGCCAGCTCCTTGGGGTCGGCAAGTAGCTCGCGAGCGTTTGTTTCATCCGAGATTGGATCGATGCCGCGGGGGCGCGTGCCGGCAATCGGGCGAATTTCGGCAACCCGATCGCGAACGCGCACGTGCAATTCCGGCGAACTGCCAAGCGCACAAAACTCGTCGCCGAAGTTCAGCAAGAACATGTAAGGCGACGGATTGCCAAAGCGGAGCTGCCGGTAAAGATCCAGCGGATCGGCCGAATATTCCGATTCGAAGCGTTGCGAAAGCACGACCTGAAAAATATCGCCGTCGGCGATGTATTCTTTGGCGCGCTCGACCATCTCCTCGAAATTGTTTGTGTTGCTGGTAATGTTGATCGGAGCCGATCTACTCCAGGAGGCGGACATGGGACCCAGGTGTGATGGGGTGGAAAGCTTCGCAATCACCTGATGAATTTGATTGCACGCTTCATCATAGGCCGCGTCGGGTTTCTGGCTGCGCAGGTCGGCGAGGACGATTGCGCGGATCGTTCGGAACCGATGATCGAAAACAATCAGCGTTCCCGCGACCATGAACATCATTTCCGGCAAGCCCAAATCGTCTCGCGGATGCACTGTTGCTTTTGACTCAAAGAAGCGAATCAAATCGTAGCCGAGAAATCCAACAGCGCCCCCGTGAAAATGCGGTATGTCGTCTCGGGGAATGAAACGAAATGATGCGAGAACCTTCTCCAGTTCCCTTAGCGGATCGGCGATACTGCGAACGGCACTTTCAACGCCATTTTCCTCAATCGCGATTTCACCACCGCGCGAACGGAGTAAAACCAGCGGATCGGTACCGATGAAAGAGAAACGGCCCGATTCTTCGTTGCGCTCTGCTGATTCGAAAAGAAAAGAATGTCCCTCGCGGCGAAGCTTTCCAAAGGCGGAGACAGGTGTCTCCACATCGCTGATGATCTCGGTCACAACCGGGATCAGATTGCCGTGGGAAGCGAGCCCGCGGAGTTCTGGCAACGATGGACGGACGGCTATCATAGTTGGGCCGAGGACCCCGCTGCAATCAAGAGCGGGTGACGAGACTCGAACTCGCGACGTCCTCCTTGGCAAGGAGGTGCTCTACCACTGAGCTACACCCGCGCAAGCGGATTGGAATAATCGCCGGAGCAGGGGGAGGCGCAACTATTTTCCACTGGGACAAAATGGCAGCGCTTCCCATCTTTTTTTGAATCTGAACTGGCTTTCCACCGCATCTCATCAGCAAATGAAACCTATGAAAGCATTAGTTCTCGGCAGCGTCGCTTCGTTTGGGATAGCGCTGGCCGTTTTGGCGCAAACTCCTACGCCGCCTACGGTTGGTTCTCCAGCCCCACCCATGCCGGTTTCGCCGGCGGCCACGCCCCTGCCAGCAGCTGTGACTACTCCCTCGGTGTCAGCGGCCATCTCGGCCCCTCCTGCGGTAAGCCCCTCCGCCACCAACGAGTTTGCCGACAAAATCAAGAGCAGGGTCGATCGGAAATTCAGAAAGGGCGTCCACATCAAAGTGGGTGATGACGACGAATCGGTCGGCGTTCGCGACCATGGATCAACCGATGACTTTCCGCTGGCAGCGATCCCAATAGCAATCATCGCGATGCTCTCCGTCTTCGGCGCGCCAGTCGCCATCGTGGCGGTGATCATGTTGATCAGTTGGGCCAAAACGCGCTCGTTGCATCGTACCGTCCGCGCCATGGTTGAAAAAGGCCAGCCGGTTCCACCCGAACTGCTCGCGTCCCCTGCGGGAGCACCGTTGCGACCGTGGTATGACCTGCGTCGCGGGATCGTCCTTCTGGCTGTCGGATTCGGTGTGGTGATGTTCTTCGGAATCAGCGCCGGTTGGGACAACGGGGTGTGGGCGCTTGGGTTGATCCCGGGCCTTATCGGGCTCGGTTATATCCTCGCCTGGCGGCTTGCTAATAAGCACGCGAACGGGTTCAAAATGTGATGTGGAGCTGACCGATGCCGATCTGCTCGCACGAGTTCTTGTTGATGGCGACCAGCACGCTTTTGGCGAGCTGGTTCGTCGTCATCAGTCGCCCGTGCGCGGTCTTCTCCGGCAACTCACCCGCACCGATCTCGAACTGGCCGACGATCTCGCCCAGGAGACTTTCATTCGGGCTTATAAAAACATTCGTAGCTTTCGAGGCGAAGCGAAGTTTTCGACCTGGCTTTATCGAATCGCCTACAACGTTTTTCGCGACGATGCTCGCAAAAGAAAAGAACTCGTCGGAATTGATGAGGCGAAGTTGCAATCGGAAGCGGATCCGCAAACAGCCGATCCGGGATTACGTCACGATCTTATGAGCGCCCTGGCTGCCCTCCCTTTGCACGAGCGGAGCGCAATCGTACTGTGCTGTCAGAATGGTTTGTCGCACGATGAAGCCGCGCGAGTGCTGGAAATCCCGCTTGGAACTGTCAAAACGAATGTGTTGCGCGGACGTGAGAAATTGAAGAAAATGCTTTCAGCCTGGGCACCGTAATGAACGAACCACCGGTCACGGAAGATTGGCTTGATGTGCGACTCCGAGAGGAAGCGCCTTACATCGATGATGCTGGCTTCAGCAAACGCGTCGTGACGAAGCTGCCCGACCGGCGTTCGCTGCGGACACAGCGTGCGGTTATTATTTTCCTCGCCGCAGTTTTTTCAGTTGTTATCGCGTATTTCGCGTCTGGCGAAGGCTGGTTTGTGCGCGAAGCGGTAGCGCGCGCTCTGACTTTGTCTCCGCTGCTGGTTCTGGGTTCAGCGGCGGCGTGCGGGCTTTTGCTCAGCGCAGCCGGGCTCTGGGCCGCGCTTGCGCGCGGGCGGGGTCAGGCCACCTAGGCGGTCCCCGTGAACGAGTCGTTGGTGCCGAGATTTTCGCCGTCGTTTTAGCTCGCAACGCGCAAGAGTTCGCGCGCCGTTTTCACGTCCGCCGCGATCTGTTCCCGAAGCGCTTCGACGGTGCCAAATTTTCGCTCGGGTCGCAGGAACTTCACAAACTGCACCTCGATGTCTTCACCGTAAATATCGCGACGAAAGTCGAGCAGATGCACCTCAATCAATCGCTCGGGTTCGTCCGCGGAAATCGTGGGACGAAATCCGACATTCACGAGCCCATGGTGCAAGACGCCACCAAGCCAGGCCTCGACCAGATAAACGCCGTTGGGCGGGAATTGCTCGCTGTGTGCGCTCAAGTTCGCCGTCGGAAAACCGATCTGGCGACCGAGCTTTGAGCCTTCTTTAACCGTTCCGAGAATAGTGTAGTCCCGTCCGAGCATTTTTGCGGCACGAGCGAAATCGCCCTCTTCAACCGCAGCCCGGATTGCCGTGCTGCTGACAACTGTTCCATTCGCTTTTACCGGCGGAATAGCGATGACGTTGAAATCGTATCGGGTTCCCAATTCCCGAAGCAGGTCGAGATTGCCCGCCCGATTTTTCCCGAACGACCACTCGTGGCCGACACAAATCTCCCGGAGCGGGTTTGCGTTCTCAACCAGACCCACGACAAAATCCCGGGGCGGCGTTGCGGCGAATTCCTTATCGAATTTGAGAAGGAGAAGATGTGCTACGCCAAGTCTGCGGATTAACCCGATTTTATGCTGGGTGGCGGTCAGTAAATGGGGCGCGTTTTGTGGTCGCAATACCTTGACCGGGTGTGGATCAAAGGTCAGCACCACTGGAGTGCCATCTTCGGAATGGGCATGGCGGGCCGATGTGGAGATCACCGCCTGATGACCGAGATGCACTCCGTCAAAGACACCGATTGCAAGAAAAACCGGGCCGGTGAGCTGAGCCAACTCAGCGATGGAATGAAGAATTTCCATCTCTCTTGATCATGCTCCGCGCATTCGCGAAACTTCTGGCAAGGAAAGCACACGCGCGATGATATCCGCCGGTTCGGAAGTTTTGAGACTTTCGACCGAGATGGCATTGGCCACGTCGAAACGACCTGATTTTACCCGCCGGAGTTTGCTCAAGTGCGCGCCGCACCCCAGGGCTGTTCCGATATCATGAGCGTACGTACGAACGTAGAAACCCTTGCTGCAAATAACGCTAAAATCGATTTCGGGCAGCCTGACTCCATCGATCGAATATCGATAGACGTGCACTAGCCGTGGCTCTCGCTCGACCGTTTTCCCCTGGCGCGCCAATTTGTAGAGCGGCACTCCGCCTTGTTTAATCGCAGAGACCATTGGCGGTGTTTGGTAAAAATCGCCGCGGAATTCCGCAAACGCAGCTCGAATGGCGTTGTCCGTTAGCGCCGGGACCTGCTTCGTTTCGATCACTTCGCCTTCTCGATCCTGCGTGCTAGTCGCCACGCCCAAGGTCATGGTTCCGGAATATTCTTTGTCCTCCGCCATGAGCAGGTCTTGAATTTTAGTGCCGCGGCCAAGGGTGAGGAGAAGGAGCCCGGTTGCGATTGGATCCAGCGTTCCGCAATGCCCAACCTTTTTAATCTGCAATCGTCGCCGTAATAGCGCGACAACGTCATGCGAAGTCATCCCGGCCGCCTTATCCACGAGCAGGACGCCGTCAGGTGTTCCGTCGGATAAATTCACACGCCTTCTCCACGATTTTTTGCGACACGTCAGCCAGGCTACCACGGACACGAGCACCGGCGGCAAGGGTATGACCGCCGCCACCGAAGCTCTGGCAGATCGCGCAAACGTCCACCGCTGGGTTCTTGGAGCGCATACTCACACGTACTTTGCCCTCCGCAAGCTCCTCAAAAAAGATCGCGACGATCACGCCTCGAATCGCTCGCAAATGATCGATCAAGCCCTCATTATCTTCCGGAAGCGCCCCGACCGATTGTGCGGTCGCCTGGCTCAGGCTGAACCAGGCGAGCTTGTCGTCGCAACCGAACTGCATGGTCGTGAGTAATTCACGCAGCAGATCCATTCTGCGTTTCGGATAATTCTCGTAGAGGAGTTGACTCAACCGGCCTACATCGACACCAGCCCGAACAAGTTCGCCCGCAATTTCGAACGTGCGCGCGGTCGTATTTGGGTATTGAAATGAGCCGGTATCGGTGGAAATCGCCGCATACAGATTTTCGGCGACAGCGGTACCGATCGGAAACTTCTCCGCCTTCATCAACTCGAACAAGATCTGACCAGTTGCGGGTGCAATGGGATCGATATAGACGAGATCCCCGTATCCGGGATTGCTCGGATGATGATCAACATTGATCCAGAGCTTCGCGGTTCGGACGGCAGCTGCCGCGGTCCCGAGGCGATTCTGTGTCGCAGTGTCGAGCGCGATCGCGACATCGAACTCCTCGCCGATAGCGGAGGGCCGAGTCAGAATTTGAGCGCCGGAAAGAAAACTGTATTTCTCCAGCATCCCTTCTTCGTTCCAGGCGCGAACTTCCTTGCCCATTTCCTTTAGCGCCAGGGCAAGAGCCAGGGTACTGCCCAAGGCATCACCGTCGGGCCGAACATGGCTGAGGACGGCAAACTTTTTATTGTCGCGCAGGGCGCGGCCGATCTCGGCGAAACTGTTTCTGTTCACGCCTCGTTTTCGCGTGGCGGCGTCTCGATCTCCTGCATGATTTCGATTACCCGGGTGCCGCGCTCAATCGAATCGTCTAGGTGGAAAATGAGATGAGGCGTGTATTTCAGAACGACGTTTTTCGCCAGCGCCGATTGCAGAGCGGCCCGATGCGCCTCAAGCTCGTTAATCACAGTCGGACCCGACGTACCCAGGACACTGACAAAAACGTGCGCGTTTTTCAGATCGGACGTGACGTCCACCTGGTTAATGCTAACGAGCCCGGTCCCAAAGGTGATTTCTCTCGTAATAATTCCGCTGAGTTCGCGTTTGAGCAGTTCGTTGACGCGCAATAATCGATGTTTCATCTGTGTCTGCCTCGCTCTGTCGAGGCGATTATTTTAGTCGGCACGGCAACGGAGCGCCCTGCCTGCATGAATCAGAGTTTCTGCGCGACCTGCTCGAGTTGGTAGCACTCGATTACGTCGCCCACCTGGTATTCGCTGAAGTCTCCAAGCTTGATCCCGCATTCCAGGCCCGACCGGACTTCCTTCACATCATCCTGAAAACGCCGCAGCGTTGCCAGACCGCCATCATAAACCGGCTGACGCCGGCGCAGAACGCGGGCCCGGGCAGTGCGAGCGATCCGGCCGTCGGTAACAAGACAACCGGCCACAATCCCCTTGCTCAGTTGGAAGACCTGTTTCACTTCAGCGTGACCAATGACGGTTTCGCGATGTTCGGGATCGAGCAGACCGGCCATCGCTTCTTTGATCTGATCGATTAGCTCGTAAATGATCGAGTAAAGCTTGACCTGGACGCCTTCCCGCTTCGCCGCCGTCACGGCCATGTTCTCGACTTTAACGTTAAAGCCCACCACGACGGCGTTTGATGCGCTCGCCAGCAAAATGTCGTTTTCGGAAATCGGACCAACGCCGCCGTGGATGATTTCCAGATCGACCTTTTTGCTTTCGATTTGGTTTAGAGCTGAGGTAAGCGCTTCGAGCGATCCCTGCACATCGCTCTTGAGCACGATCCGCAATATCTTCTTGCCATCCGCTGCTTCCAGGAGGGTCTCGAGGGTGGCGCGTTGCGGGGCGGAAAGTTTGCCCGCCCGTTTTTCCTCCAGCCGTTCTTCGCTCAATGTCTTCGCTTCTCGCTCCGAATCCATTACGAGCAATTCATCGCCGGCATTAGGCAGTCCCGTAAATCCGAGCACTTTCACCGGTGTCGATGGACCGGCTTCCTTAATCGCGTTGCCGCGGTCATCGATCAATGATTTTACCTTTCCGCTGTAATCCCCGGAAATAAAGGCGTCCCCAATGCCTAATGTGCCCATCTGCACAATTACCGTCGCCGTCGGTCCTCGACCTGCTTCGACCTGCGCTTCGATAACTGTCCCACGCGGTTTTGCCGTAGGCGAAGCCTTTAGTTCCATGACCTCCGCCTGCAGCAGCATCATCTCCAGAAGCTGATCGACGTTCGTCCCTTTCGTCGCCGAAACTGGCACGGTAATGGTTTCCCCGCCCCAATCTTCCGGCGTAAGATCGCGCTCCTGCAATTGCTTCTTAACCCGATCGATATTTGCGCTCGCCAAATCGATCTTGTTAATCGCGACGATGATCTTCACGTGCGGTGCGGCCTTGGCGTGATTGATCGCTTCAATTGTTTGCGGCATCAGCCCGTCATCAGCCGCGACCACGAGAACGACGATGTCGGTCACCGATGCCCCACGCGCCCGCATGGCGGTGAAGGCGGCGTGACCCGGGGTATCGAGAAATGTGATGGGCTGGCCTTTGTATTCCACGCGATAAGCACCGATGTGCTGCGTGATTCCACCCGCTTCCCCAGCGGCGACACGTGTCTTGCGAATCGCGTCCATCAATGATGTTTTGCCGTGATCGACGTGCCCCATAAACGTAATGATCGGGGCGCGCGGTTTGAGCTCCTCTTCCTTGGCCGGTTCCGGTTTGGGCGGAGCGACGACGACTTGTTCTGTCTTGTGAACGCCGCCTCCTTTTTCCCGCCGCTCTTTTTCCAGAACAAAACCGTGCGCTTCCGCAATTTTGGAAGCAACGTCGGGTTCTATTGTTTGGTTCAGGTTGGCAAAAATATTGAAGTTCATCAGCTCGGCGATGAGCTGGTGCGGCTTCACGCCAAGTTGGGTCGCCAGCTCGCGCACGATGATCGGGGGTTTGATCAAAATGACGTTCTTTGGCTCCTCTTCCGCCTCCTCGGTCGCGACCGGTCCAACTTGATCAGTGGCGCCGGAAGCAGCCGGAACTGGCGCTTCAGTGGGTGCCGGGGGAGGGGGTGGCGTAGTCGGCTCGATCGGCGCCGAAGGCGCCGTGATGGGTTCGGCCTTTGAAATTAAGCGCGAGATCGGCGGCAGAATCGTCCTTTTGATTTTCGACTGGCCGTCGGCTGATTTCGACTTTGGCTTGACTTCGTCAATCAGCGAAAGCGATTCCGCTCTTTTTGCAGGGCGCGGTTTGTCAGCCGGTGTCGCGGTCTCGTTTGCCGGAATTTTCGATTTCGCTTCAGATACTGGCTCTTGCGACTTTTCGGTGGTTCTCGGCCTGATTTCTTTTGGCTTGGCTACCGCCGGTTTCTGAGGAACAGACTTCGCGGGCTTGCCCGCAGTGGCTGCGGTCTTGCGAGCCGGCGTCTTCGTCGTGCTTTTTATTGCCATTGTGTTCCTCAAAAATTCTACTCATGGCTCTGAGCTCCTCAGCGGAGAGCCATACCTATTGAGCGGTTTCGGGTTGCTTCACCGCTTCGTGGATCTCGCGAGCTTTCGCCTCGTCTATCCCCAAAATGTCTACCAAATCCTGCATGTCAGCGTCACGCAATCCCTCCAGATTTGTAAATCCGGACTTCACCAGCGTCGTCGCCTGCTCTTCCGTAATCGGAAGCGCTCCACTCAATGCTTGGGCCGCCTGGGCCACCTTCTGCTCGACCGCCGTCGTCGCAGACGTGTCCTTTTGAATATTAATTTCCCACCCAGTCAATCGCGATGTCAGCCGCGCGTTCTGCCCCTTTTTCCCGATCGCCAGCGAAAGCTGATCTTCGTCGACCGCAATCGCCACGCTCTTTTTCTCGGTATCAAAGGTCAGGTTCTTGACCTTGGCCGGTTTTAGCGCCTCGAGAATGAATTCCTTCGGATCCGAGCTCCAGCGAATGATATCGACTTTTTCGTTATTCAGTTCGCGCACAATGTTTTTGACACGCGATCCGCGCATGCCGACGCACGCTCCAACCGGGTCGACTTTTTCGTTCGCGCTCCAAACCGCGATTTTCGTGCGGTAACCGGCCTCGCGCGCGATCCCGCGAATCTCAACCGTTCCATCAGCAATTTCGCTGACCTCGAGCTCGAACAAGCGACGCACAAAATTGGGATGGCTCCGGGAAACGATGATTTCGGGGCCGCGTAATCCGTTGTCGACTGCCACGACGTAAGCACGCAGCCGATCGCCGACATTGTAATCCTCCACCACCACTCGTTCCCGCTGCGGCATAATAGCTTCGAATTTTCCAAGGTCGAGTATCACGTCCGAACGATCGAACCTGCGCACGGTGCCACTAACGATTTCGCCGGCGCGGTCCTTGAACTCCTCGTAAATCATTTCCTTCTCGACCTGCCGAATGCGCTGCATCATCGCCTGCTTGGCTGTCTGCGCCGCAATCCGGCCGAAGTTCTTGGGCGTAACTTCTACCTCTACCACGTCGCCAACGTTCGCTTCCGGCTTGATTCTACGCGCCGCGTTAATCGAAATCTCATCCTGTGGATTAGAAACTTTTTCGGCGACGATCAGGTTGGCCAAAGCACGGATTTCACCACTCCGGGGATTAATGTCGATACGCAGCTCGCGAGAAGCGCCCACGCTTTTCTTGGATGCGGAGAGGAGCGCGTTCGAGACTGCTTCGAGCAGAATCTCCCGCTTAATCCCGCGCTCGCGCTCGAGATAGTCCAACATCGCAATGAACTCGGCATTCATAAAAACAAGTGAGACCGCTAGACAAAAAAGAGTGGGACACCAGCTCCCACTCCCAGGCCGCGCGGTCTAGTCTGCTAAGGTAATTTAACCCTTCGTCCCGTCAAGGTTCGCTCTGGACCCTTGCCGGGCCTTTGCCGAGGGGAAATTCATTGCAACCATTGCCATGGACGTGACAATCGCCTCGATGCCCGTAACCGAGCCGAAACGTCCTCAGTGGCGCGAACTCTTGACCTCGCATTTCTGGGCCCGTCGCCGGCTGCACCTCGTCCTGCTGGTTTGGGCGGCGATCTACCTGCCGGCTCTGGGTTCCCTTGAGATTAAAGGCGAGGAAGGGCGCCGCATTTTACCCGCTGTGACAATGCTCCAGACAGGAAACTTCCTTGTCCCCTACGTGGGTAGCGAGCCCTACTTTCGCAAGCCGCCCCTGGTGAACTGGCTCATCGCCGCTTCTTTCAAGGCAACTGGCCTGCGCAACGAGTGGACCGCACGTTTGCCTTCGGTAATTTGTGTCCTGGCTGTCGCCATCGCCTTCGTCACGGTTAGCTGTAGCGCCCTCGGCGGCATCGGATCGCTCTTTGCCGCCTTGGTCTGGTTGGCGAATTTTGCGATGATAGAGAAGGGGCGCCTCATCGAAATCGAGGCGCTTTACGTTTCTCTCACGGCCTTGGCATTCATTTTCTGGATGGCGGCTTATCGCTCGGGGAAGAACGGACTCCGCCTTTGGCTTCTGCCCGCAATTTTCCTCGGGCTTGGTTTGCTCGCGAAAGGTCCGCTGCCGCACCTGCTTTTTTTTTATGGCCCGGTAATCGCCGTCCTGTGGAGCGATCGCAAAATATCGCTGCTTCTCACGCGCGCGCATCTGATCGCTCTGGTTGTTATCTTCGGGCTTTTTGCAGCCTGGGCTGTACCAGCGTTCCTCTTATCGAATTCCACCCGGGTCGCTCGAGTCTGGTCCCAACAATTCAGCGGTCGCGTTTCGGGACAGGGATTTCAATTCGGGTCGTGGATTATGAATATTCCGCGCAGCCTCGTCTATTTTCTGCCATGGCTACCGCTTGCTCTTTTGCAAGTCGACCAGGCGGACAAAACGCGACGAGCTCATCGGGCCCTGCTCGTCGGAATTCTTGTTCCGTTCATCGCGACAAATTTGCTACCGGCCGGCCTGCCGCGTTTTTCCATGCCGGCCTTGGGACCGGCAGCGTGGTGGTTTGGGGAATTACTTTCCCATAACGACTTGCACTGGCCGGCGTGGCTTGGTGGCAGGAATTTTTCGGAATCTTCACGCAATCGCGTTGCCACATGGCTGGTAGCGACAATTTGTCTGGCGCTACTGGGGTATGCCTGCGTCGTTGTTCCCCGGCTGCAATCCCACGACAAGATCCGAAAACATGCCCGTCAAATCGACGCCGTGGTTCCGTCAAACGTCCTCCTCTATGCGGTGGATCCCCAGTATCAACCATACCTTCTCTATGTCCGCGCCCCGATCCGCTATGTCCGCCGGATTAACGAACTGCCGCCCGACACGAAATTTTTCCTGGTGCAGTCGCGTCACGAAATGGAAGCAGAGACGACGGACCACTGGCGGCCTTATCGTCCTCAGCTTGTCCTTCGGATTAGGGATTATCGCAACCAGGAAGCGATCTTGTTCACGATCAATTCCGGCTAGGGCGGCTGTTTGACAAAGGCTTGAAAGGGCGTCAATTAGTTCGTTAGCTAGCTAACGAATTCACGCGCTCTGCATGAAAAATTTCGATCCCGAAACCTTTGGCCCTCTCTTGCATGGCACGGCTCGGGCCTGGCGCCTTAAACTCGATGAACGATTGCGCCCGATGGGCTTGAGTCAGGCGAAGTGGCGGACTCTCCTCCATCTTTCGATCAGCCCTCACCCGCTCACCCAGGCCGAGATTGCCGCTTGTCTCGGGATCGAAGAACCCACCCTGGTGACGCTGCTGCACCGGCTGGAAGGTGAAGGATGGGTCTCGCGCAGGGCGTCTCCGCGCGATCGCCGTTGCAAAACGGTGCGCCTGGAACGGCGCGCCCATCGCGTTATTGGACGAATTAATGCGACTGCAACCGAATTGCGGCACGACTTGATCAAGGATGTTTCGCTGCGCGATCTGCAGACGTGCATGCGTGTGCTGAGTCAGGTCCGCGAAAGGGCGGAGCGTGTGCCAGGTATCGCGCGAAATGGGGTTAAAATTGCGAGGGAGCAGGCAATAGGATGACGACTTTGACCGGGGTAAATACTGCGATGCGGGAACAGGTTACGCATCTGGAAAGGCGGTTCGGACGAAAACGCGTTTACATCATCGCAGGTGCAATCGTGCTCCTTCTGGCTGTGGTCGGATTGCGAACATGCGCAAATCGGCGGCAGCCTGCTCCGCCCCCGCCGCCGCGTCTTGTTACGGTTGCCAGGGTGATAACGCGCGATGTGCCTCTTTATCTCGATGAAATTGGCACCTGCGCCTCTGTCGAGAGCGTGAAAGTGCAGGCGCAAGTAGGCGGTCAGATCATTTCCCGCGATTTTCAAGATGGGGCCGATGTTAAAAAAGGCGACGTTCTTTTTAAAATTGACCCGCGTCCCTACGAGGCGGCACTCAAGCAGGCCAAAGGCCAACTGGCCCAGGCCCAGGCCCAGGTCGTGTTGGATGAAATCACTTTGAAACGTCAGCAAGAGCTGCGCGCCCGTGGCGTTAACGCGCCACAGGACTTGGATGTTGCCCAGGAGACGGTCAACAGTGATAAGGCCAAGGCGGAGGCGGCGCAGGCAGCGGTCGACGCTGCCCAGGTGAATCTTGACTACTGCACCATCCGCTCGCCGATTGATGGCAGGGCCGGATTGCGAACCGTGGACGTTGGAAACGTCATCGCCGGTGGAAATTCCGGCGGCGTGATTTTGCTCAATATTGACCGATTCGATCAAATCTACACTGACTTTACCGTTGCTGAAACGGACGTCGCGCTCGTGCGTCGTTATCTCGGCAATGCCAACATGAAAGTGCAGACAGATTCCTCTTATGACGATCAGCCACCACGGTTGGGCGATTTATATTTTATCGACAATGTCATTCAGCCGGGCTCCGGGACGGTTAAAGCGCGGGCTATTTCCCCAAACCCGGATCGTTTGCTCTGGCCGGGTGAATTCGTGCGTGTGCGTTTTATTCTCGACATGCTCAAAGGAGCAAAGCTGGTGCCGGCTCAAGCGGTCCAGATTAGCCAGCGTGGGCCATTCATTTTCGTCCTCAAATCGGACAACACTGTTGATCAACGGCCTGTAAAACCGGGTCAACGTCAGGACGGCGATCTCATGGTAATCGAGGATGGAGTGCAACCAAACGAATCGGTGGTCGTTACCGGCCAGCTTGCTCTAGCGCCGGGAGCGAAAGTTTCTCCGCAAATGGTGAATCCACAAGACTCCGGGAAGCAGTTGCAGGGCGAATTACAAGGCCACTAAAACAATGGCAGACAACTCTGACGGTTCGAGCAAACCTGACGGCCAGCGCGGTCACGAGCCGGATTCGCCCAGACCGGCTCGGGCTCGGCAGCAAGCATCACAGCCGTTGACCGGTGGCGCCCCGTCTGGGAAGACGCCCGGAGGGGAACTAATCAAAGTGACCGGCTCCGGCTTGTCCGGTCCGTTCATCCGGAGACCGGTCATGACCGTGTTGCTGACTCTGTCCGCGATCGTCGCTGGAATCGCGACCTACGGAAAGCTCTCCGTCAACGATCTGCCGGCCGTGGATTATCCCGTCATCAATGTGAGTTGTTCCTATCCCGGGGCCAATCCGACCACAATGGCGAACAACATTGCGACGCCGTTGGAAAAGCAATTCCTGCAAATTCCCGGACTCGATATCGTCACCAGTTCCAGCACTCAGAGCAACACCAGTCTAACTCTTCAATTTAATCTCAGTAAGAGCATCACGGACGCCGCCACGGACGTGCAGGCAGCGATTCAGCGCGCTACTGGCAAACTGCCCGTTGATTTGCCGAGTCCGCCCACGTTTACGAAAACCAATCCCAACGATCAGGCGATCTATTTGCTGGGATTGCTCTCGGACACAATGACGGATGGCGATCTGTATAAGTATGCTTCCACGGCCGTGCAGCAGCGCATCGCGATCCTGCCCGGTGTCTCGCAGGTAAACGTTTACGGCGTCCAAGCTGCCATTCGAATCAAGGCCGATCCAGCCGCTCTGGCGTCGCGCGGCCTCACCATGGATGATCTCGCAAACGCCATCAAAGCAGGGACGGTTTATTCGGGAGCCGGCCAGTTCGACGGGCCACATCGCACATTTGTCCTTCTACCCAATGGCCAGATCGATCAGGCGGAAGGATACCGGAACTTGATCGTGGCACGGAACCGGGATGGTTCGCCGGTTTTCCTGCGCGACGTTTCCGACGTCAAACAGAGCGTTCAAGACGAACGGCTTTCGCGCACATTTTGGGCGCGCGGCTTCAGTCCGCCTGGTTCAGTGGTGGTGCTGGCCGTTTCGCGCCAGGCCGGGGCGAATGCAGTGGAAGTCGCAAAATCTGTCAGGGCCCTGTTTCCGGAATTGCGCGCGAGCTTGCCGGGCTCAATCACCCTGGTGCCAATTTTCGATCGTTCCCAAAGTATCGTTAGTTCGGTAGCAGACGTGCAATGGACGCTCGTCATCGCTTTCGTGCTGGTCGTGCTGGTCATCTATGTTTTCCTCGGCCGCGCCACCGACACGTTGATTCCCGCCGTCGCGCTGCCGCTCTCTCTGTTTATCACCGTGACGGTGATGTACATGCTCGACTATTCCATCAACAATTTGACCTTGATGGCGCTCACCCTCGCCATCGGGTTTTTGGTCGACGATGCAATTGTCTTCCTCGAGAACGTTGTTCGTCGCGCCGAGCATGGTGAATCGATTCTAAAGGCGACTTACAACAGCGCGGGGGAAATCTCCTTCACTATTCTGTCGATGACGTTGTCCCTCGCCGCGGTATTTATCCCGCTCGTTTTCCTGCCCGGATTGCTAGGTCGTATTTTTCGCGAGTTTTCGGTCACGATTATTGTCGCAATTCTCGCTTCGGGCTTGGTCTCTCTAACCCTCACGCCTCTCATGTGCGCGCGGATTTTGGGTGAGCGCAAAGCCGGTCACAAACGCACCCGAATGGAAGGATGGACCGGTGAATTCATCCAGCGCGTCATCGCCAGTTATGGCAGAGCTTTGGACAAGTTTCTCGATCGTGCATGGCTGACAATCCCGATCATCCTTCTCTGTTTTGTCGGTCTCTGGTTCTTCTTCACTCATTTGCCCTTCACTTTGTTGCCGCCGGGAGATAGTGGCTTTATTCGCGGCGTTTTCATCGCACAGGAAGGTTCGTCGCCGGCGCAAATGCGTGCCTACCAGCAGCTGGTCAATCAGAAGCTGCAGGACGACCCCAACATCGCCCAATTCTTCACCCTCGCCGGCTTTTCCAGCCGCACCGCTGGCTCGCAAGCGCTCATTTTCGGGTTCCTGAAACCGAAGGACCAGCGGCCCCCGATCGATCAATGCATCCTGCAGCTACAGAAATCCATCGGAACGATTCCGGGCGTGACAGCGGTTTTGCAACCGAACCCGGTCCTGCAGATCAACGTCGGTGTCACGAACCAGACCCAGGGACAGTATGCCTATACCGTCAGCGGCATCGTTCCCGACGATGTTTACGGCGCAGCCGATCAGCTCATGGCCAAGCTCCGTACCTTTAAAGGCTTCGCCACTGTCCGCTCCGATTTCTACAACAATACTCCTAACCTGACAGTCGATATCGATCGGGAACGGGCCGCGACTTACGGCGTCTCGACCGCGGCAGTGCAGAGCTTATTGCGCACGGCTTATTCGCAAAACTACGTCTATCTGATCAAACAACCAGACGACCAGTATCAAGTCATTTTGGAGGTAGACGATAACGAACGAGCGACCCCGGGTGATCTCAATAACCTTTATGTGCGAGGGACCACTCCGACCGGCGCTGGTAATCCAACGAATGCGACGGGTAGTTCGGGAGCAGGTGCAGCTACCTCAGCAGCCGGCCTTACTCCCGGCCAGGCGGTAACCACCGGGACCGCTTCAAATCTTGTGCCTCTTCGCGCGGTAACATCGACAAAGCAGGTGGTAGGTCCTCAAGCCGTTAATCATTTCAACCAGTTCACCAGCGTTACTATCAACTTCAATCTGCTTCCGAGCGTGGCTATCGGCGATGCCACGACGTTTATCGAGAATGCTTTTGCGCAGGTGCGTCAGCAATATCCCGGTGTACAGGCAACGTTCCAGGGGGAAGCGCTCGTTTTCAGGCAATTGTTCAGCGCGCTGCCACTGCTGCTTGTCTCTGCCATCTTTGTCATGTACGTGATTCTTGGAATTCTTTACGAGAGTTACGTTCATCCGATCACGGTTCTTTTTCCCGCCATCGTTCCGGCTGTTGTCGGCGGTTTATTTACCCTATGGCTCTTTGGCTCCACACTGTCTCTCTACAGCGTCATCGGTCTTTTCCTGCTGCTTGGTATCGTGAAGAAGAACGGCATCATGGTTGTCGACTTCGCGCTTCAGCGAATCGATGAAGGCTGGGATCTGCGCTCGGCCATTCACGAGGCCAGCATCGAGCGGTTTCGTCCAATCATGATGACAACTCTGGCAGCTTTGATGGGCGCGGTTCCGCTTGCTGTCGGTTTCGGCAGCGATGCTTCATCCCGTCGCCCCCTTGGTCTCGTCATTGTCGGAGGCCTTGTCCTTTCGCAAATGGTCACTCTCTTTATCACTCCGGTCATCTATCTCTGGCTGGAATGGTTCCAGGAGCACGTGCTTGACCGCGTGCCTTTCCTTCGCAGCGCGCACACTCATCACGAAGGCGAAACAATTCCGCCATCTGAGGTCGGCCAGCCTGCACCGGCAGTGAGCTAAAGTTCGATCCGATTGTGACAAGCGCCCGTCGCGGGCCGCCCGGAAGTTCGAAAAAGCGGAGATTTCAGCGAGCCCGGCATAAAAGGTGGTATTGGGAAGAAGCCTCTCCTATGACACAGACGCTCTCCGAATCGATCGACGCGGACGTTTTGTTCCGCAGTGCGTTCGAGTTCGCCGCTATCGGCATGGCCCTCGTCTCTCCCAATGGGCGGTTCCTGCGTGTCAACCGATCCTTGTGCGAGATCACCGGTTATCCCGAAGCTGAACTTCTCCGCCTCACCTTTCAGGACATTACTCATCCGGAGGATCTAAACCTGGATCTGGACTATTGCGGAAAACTCTTAGGCGGAGAAATCGAAACCTATCAGATGGAAAAGCGCTACTTCCACAAGAGCGGTTCGATTGTTTGGGTCCTTCTCAGCGTTTCGCTCGTCCGGAACGAAGAGGGGAAGCCTCTTTTTTTCATCTCACAAATCAAAAACATTACCGATCGAAAACGGACCGAGGAGCAGTTGCGCAAAGCAGTGGCGGAGATCGAAAAACTCCGGGGCGGCCTGCTGAAAATATGTGCATGGACCAAGCAGATCGAAATCGATGGTCGATGGGTCCCAATCGATGAATTTCTGCGGGATTTTCTCCAGCTCAGATTGAGCCATGGGATTTCCGAGACCGGAATAGCGCTGTCCGAAGCCCAGCCGCTTCAGGGAGCTAACACGGTTCGCGGCCGGCAAGGTTTCGATTAGTCCCTTCGCTCTCCCCGTTGCCTGTGCGAAGGTCGCGGTATGGCACAGTTTCCGAAGGAGCAATCCGCCACCGGGGAATTCCAGCGACAGAAAGATGCGTTTCGCGACTGGATTGTTATTGATGGGTCTACTCCGTATCCAGCTGTAGCTGGCCGATATCATCTCTACGTTTCTCTTGCCTGCCCCTGGGCGAGTCGGACCATCATCGCGCGCAAGCTGCTCGGTTTGGAGGAAGCAATTGGAATGATCGTAGTTGATCCGATACGGGATGAACGCGGCTGGGCTTTTCGCGATGGTCCAGGCTATTCCAAGGATCCAATCAACGGTTTTGAATTCCTGGCCGAAGCCTATGAACTTACCGATCCGAATTATCAAGGCCGGGTGACCGTGCCGGTGCTTTGGGACAGGGAAACAAACCGGATCGTGAACAACTCCGAAGACGACATTTGTCGCATGTTTAACGACGCATTTCGCCAGTTCGCCCGCAACAAGCAGGTTGACCTTTTCCCACCTGATCTCGCGCAGGAACAAGACGCGCTCTGTCTATTCATTCATGACAATGTTAATAACGGCGTTTACAAGGCGGGCTTCGCCACCAGGCAACATGTTTACGAACTTTCTGCACGGAAACTTTTTGAAGCGTTAGACGAGCTGGAATCCCGATTGTCAACCCGCCGCTACTTGTTGGGAAATAGAATAGTCGAGGCCGACTGGCGGTTGTTTTGCACTCTTATTCGCTTTGACGTCGTTTATTACATTCATTTTAAGTGCAGCGTACGGCGTATTCTCGACTACCCGAACTTGCAAGGCTATTTGATCGACCTGTTTCAGCAGAAGGGGATCTCCGAAACAGTGAACTTCGATCATATCAAACGTCATTACTACATGACACACGACCATATTAATCCGACCCGCATTGTCCCGATCGGACCCATCCTGGATCTGACCCGCGCGCACGGACGGGAAAGACTTGGCTAAATCGGGTTTCCCCTGTATCGCGCGCCGCGACCATTTCGGTACGATGTCGATCCCTTGTCGCTCCGGATCCGCGTTGCCCGCCTCTGCCCCGTTTGTCCCTTGTGCGGTGAGCCTCGCACAGCGGCGGTCAAACAAAGGCTACCGAGAGGAGAAGGTCACAACCGAAGAGGGACGCCTTTGCGCAGGTCGCCAGATACACTCACCGGGTTTCACGCTCACGATTTATTCTTGAAGCCGCGACAGTAAATGGCTGGGCGCCTGTCATTCTGTCCTGGCAAAACCAGCTACAAATAATGAAAACAATTCTCAGCATCCTATCGATCGGCCTCTTCTGCGCGATGGCCGATGCACAGAACTCCAGTACCAGCACGGTGCCGCCGAGCACAGGCGCGACTGTTCCATCAATGGAAAGTACAGGCACGGTCACCGAATACACTCCTGACTCCTCGCTCGTGCTCGACACCGGCTCCGGAGAACCCGTCCACTTCGTTTTCGGAAGGAACGTAACCTACGTTGGATCCGATGGTCAGCCCGTCCAGGCTTCCGGGCTGCGGAAAAATTTGCGGGTCCGGGTCCACTACGTCAAGAGTGGCGGCGACAACGTCATCGACAAGGTCACTCTCACCGAGTAGGCGACTCTGATTCCACACCTGTCGCCTCGGACGGAATTGTCGCGCGATTGGCACGATGATTAACGATTTGTGGTATAAAAACGCGGTCATTTACTGCCTTTCGGTCGGCACCTACATGGATGCGAACGGCGATGGCGTCGGCGATTTCCAAGGCCTGATGCGACGCCTGGATTATCTGCATGGACTTGGTATTACCGCCATTTGGCTGATGCCTTTTCAAACCTCGCCGTGCCGGGACGACGGCTATGATGTGACCGATTATTATAATGTCGATCCGCGTTATGGGACGCTCGGCGATTTCGTGGAATTCACCCACGCCGCCAAACAACGCGGTTTGCGGGTTCTGATCGATCTGGTCGTAAACCATACTTCAAACGAGCATCCCTGGTTCAGGCAGGCGCGCCGCGACCCGAATTCCAAGTACCGGGATTGGTATGTTTGGGCGAAGAAGAAACCCCCAGGTGCGAACAAGGGAATGGTATTTCCTGGAGTGCAAAAATCGACCTGGACCTACGACCGCGAGGCAAAGGCGTGGTACTTTCATCGTTTCTACGATTTTCAGCCCGACCTGAATACCTCGAATGCTGAAGTTCAGGCCGAGATATTAAAAATCATGGGCTTCTGGATTCAACTGGGCGTCTCCGGATTCCGTATGGATGCCGTGCCCTTCATCATCTCAACCAAAGGTCCACGCGTGAGCAAGCCGCAGGAGCAATACGACATGTTGCGCCTGTTTCGCGAATTCCTCCAGTGGCGTCAGGGCGATTGCATCATTCTGGCCGAGGCCAACGTCCTTCCCGAAACCGACATGGAATATTTCGGAAAAGATGGGGAACGCATGCACATGATGTTCAATTTCCAGGTCAATCAGAATCTGTTTTATGCCCTGGCCTCAACCGACACGAAACCTCTCGTCCGCGCCTTGAAAGCGACCAAGTCACGCCCCGCGACCGCACAATGGGGAATGTTTCTGCGTAACCATGATGAGCTCGATCTCGGCCGGCTCTCCAAACCGCATCGGAAAAAAGTTTTCGATCTCTTCGGCCCTGATCCTGAAATGCAGCTTTACGATCGCGGGATCAGACGACGGCTCGCTCCCATGCTTGGCGGAGATCGACGTCGTCTCGAGCTCGCTTATAGTTTGATGTTCACTTTGCCGGGCACGCCAGTCATTCGCTACGGCGACGAGCTGGGAATGGGCGACAACCTTGAGTTGCCGGAGCGAACCTGCGCCCGCACACCGATGCAGTGGTCGGACGAACCGCACGGCGGGTTCACTAAGAATAAGAAACCAAATACGCCCCTTATCGACAAAGGACCGTACGGCTTTAAGCGCGTTAATGCTGCGATTCAGCGGCGTCATCCGGAATCGTTGCTCAATTGGACCGAGCGAATCATTCGGATGCGCAAGGAATTACCGGAGATCGGATGGGGCGATTTTTCCGTCATTTCTCTACCCGATCCTGCCGTGCTAGCGATTCGTTATGACTGGCGAAATAACTCCGTCCTTTTCCTTCACAATTTGCACGATGAACCGCGTGAAATTGTTCTCGACCCCGGAGTGAAAGAACACGGCCAGTTACTCGTCAATCTTTTGGCCGAAGATCACAGCCAGGCCAATGAGTCCGGTAAACATCGCATTGTTCTCGAAGGATACGGTTATCGCTGGTACCGAGTCGGCGGACTCGATTACCTGCTGCGGCGAACTGAAACCGACCGCCAGGAAATAAAAGCGTGATTACCCGCGTTTCACTTCAACTGCTCGTCCAAGGCTCGCAAGACCTGTTCCGGTCGCGCCCGGACAGCCGCGTTCTCAGTCAGGTTGACCCACCGAATCGTTCCCGATCGATCGATTAGGAATTCCGCGGGCCGGGCGATGTCAGCGCCACCAGGTCCAGCACTTTTGTGAAGTAGATCGTAGCGTCGGATCACTTCCGTTTTCGGATCTGACAGAATCGGAAAAGTGAAACCCATTTTCTGGCAATATCGTTTACTGATCTCGGGTGGATCGACGCTGATCGCCACCACGCGAACACCACGCGCATCGAATTCAGAAAGCCGGTGCTGAAAACTCCGTAACTCGGAGTTGCAGAGCAGTCACCAATGACCCCGATAAAAAATAAGCACCGCGGCCTGACTCGACCGCAGAATGTCGGAAAGTGCGACAGGCTTGGCGTCCTGGTCCGGTAACGTAAACTCAGGCGCGCTTTCGCCAATGCGCGGCGCGCCCGCCGAAGCCGGCATTTGCCGCACCTCGTAAAAAACGCCGTAAGCAAACAAACCGACAACCAGTAAACCGATCACCGCCAGGATCGGTCCAAATATCTTGCCGCGAAAAACCTGTGGTCGCCCAAATGCTCGGGCCAGGCCGACGACGAGCAGGATTCCGCCCAGGCAAAAGAGGGTGAGATTGACCCACGGAAAATCGCGTGTCGCAGGAAAAAGAACGAAAAACGCGTAACTGAAAAATCCGACAAGCACGAGCAGGAAGCCAACCCAAAGCGTCCAATTCCAGCTCTTCTTCATCGTTTTTCGTATCAGCTGGAACAGGAATTGCAAGCGGCCGAGTGTTGCCAATGATATCCAGGTCGTTGAATTTCACGAATGGCTTATTATGAGGGTTGCACGATCACGGTAGAAGTGCCTGAGAGTTTTGATGACGCTCTTCTTCGCAATGCTTTGACAAACAAGTTTCCTGGAATTGCCATCGAGATCAGGCGCAATTCGCAGCTACTTCGCCCGAGAGTGATCGATGGCTTTGTCCCCGAAGCGCACGGTCTGGTTCACGACGAATCACAAAAAGACTATGGCAGCGAGGACTGGCAATCGCGCGGAAGACAAACCCTTTTGATGATGGCGGAAGATGTGCTCGAAGAATATAAACGCGGCCAGACCCCGCAGTGATGTAATTCAGAACAGCTCGTCATCGACGTTCTTCATTTGAATCCGCAAATCCGAAATCGCGTTGTTCTCGCAGGTTAATGGAGAAAACAAGGGCTGCCTAAGAAAAAGATTTCATCGCGTGTGGGCAATCGTTCATTCCGATTACTTGTTAGGCCCAACTAGCTCGATGTCAGTGAAAAGTCCCTGGAAGCCGCGGTCGTTCCGGATTGGGTCCCACACTGGATCAATCTTGAGCTGCTGAATAGAAATTGCGAAGCCCGCTGGAATGCAGAGCAACCGCCCCAATGTTCTTCAGACGGGGAAGCAGAAATGCTTGTCCGGCAGTGGTTGTAAGCATCCGCCGAAGTGTTTTACTGCCTCCTCGGGCCGGACCATTTGAACATCGTCGAGAGATCCAAATGAAAAGTTGATCCCGCTTGTCTGAGCGTTACCTAATAGAGCAATGCAGTATGATAGATAATCCTCATCTTAATAGCTCCGCGGATTTCCGCGATCCCCGGGAAGATGGGCGCGTCTGTGAATTGTGCGGCGGGCGCGAGTTCTCCCTGCTGCATGGCTGGAATCCGGACGATCCGTGGAACATGGCTACGATCCCGATCGCAGTCTGGCAATGTAAATGCGGATTCACCTTTCTTCATCCTATGCCGACAAGCAATCAGTTGCCCGATAGCGGCGATTGGTGGTCGCCTCATCGACGACAGGTCAGTCGCCGGCCCGGTTTTAAAAACAGGTGGCGAAAAATTCGCCACGCCATAATCGGCAGTAGTAAACAACGACTGATTTGGGCGACGCGAAGAGCGGTCCCGAGTGGACGCTTACTCGATGTCGGGTGCGGAAATGGCGAGACGCTCCAAATCGCAAGTGAGTTTTACGATTGCTTCGGGTTAGAGCCTTCCCCCCAGGCAGCGGCATCCGCGCGTGCTCGAGGATTCCCAATAATCGAAAGTACACTGGAAGACGCAGAAATGGTTGCTGGCTCATTCGATGTTGTGTTGCTCGATTCTGTGATCGAGCACGTCAACAGTCCGCACGCATTCTTAAAGAGGATAAATCGGGTCTTGAAAATCGGCGGCGTTGTGGCCGTGCTCACACCCAAGCTCAATGGCCCTGCCCATTTTTTTCACGGCGCGGCCTGGAACGGTTTCCGGCATGGTTATCATACATTTCTTTTTACGGGAAAAACTCTTGGGCAGTGCCTGCGGGATACCGGTTTTGAGATATTGCGCCGGCCACGAAGGGACCGTTGGTTGGATGACATCTTGATCTTGTGGGGTCGTAAATTTCAGGATGCATGAAGAGTTGCGGCCCGGGGTGACACAAAACCTCGCCGCGTTTATTGGCGCCTGAACTTGAGCTATTTCGCTTTTAGCAAACGGTACAACGGATAACTCGCTGCCAGAACCAGGAGAGCATAGATGCTGTTTTTCGTGTCACTGATGATGAATCCGGCAAAGAGAGCGAGGCTAATTAATAACACACCGAGCGGGGCAACAGGATAAGCCCAGGTTCGGAACGGGCGCGGCAAACCGGGCGATCGCTTGCGCAGAACAATTAAGGCGCCGATCAGCACGATGTAATTTGCCACCGCGAAAAATGCGTAAAGCGCCATCAAATTTTCAAAGGTACCCATCACGATCAAGATGAGCGCCGTCAGCGTAGTAACACCCAGCGCCACAATGGGAGTTCCGCCTTTATTCACCATCGCTGCTTTAGTGGAAAACAAACCGTCGCGCCCGAGCGCATAAAGAGTCCGCGGGGTAAACATCAACACCGCGTTTAGGATTCCGAGGATGGACAGCAAGGCGAGAGTGGTCACAATTTGCCCACCGCGCGCTCCGAAAACTACTTGCATCGCATCTGCCGCCGCGAGCTTCGAAGCAGCCATTCGCGACAAGGGCAAAACATAAATCAGTGCCAGGTTAACGAGTAAATAGACAATGGCCACCAATGCTACACCGCCATGAAGTGAACGGGGGATATTGCGGCCAGGATTTTCGTCTTCCTCGGCAAAATAGATGACCGAGTTCCATCCTCCGTAGGCTCCGAGGACGAGCTGGAAAGAGAGCACAACAGCGACAAATAAAGCGAATGGACTGCTGGGCGGGATAGCCGTGCTTTGTATTAAATTGGTGGCGCTATACCGCCCGCCAAGAAGAAAGCAGGCGGCGACAAAGGCAAGTAACGCGACTGCCTTCAAAAAGCTCGTTAACTGTTGTGCTCCGCTACCAGCACGCACACCGGCCGCATTCAACACGGTAAGTAATACTAGCGTCCCGATCGCTATCGTCGCGACACCGGCAAACGACACGCCAAACAGCGCGATCGCATATTCTGCGAACGCAATCGAGAGAAAGGAGAGAGCGGCAACATTACCAAGCCAATCGCTCCAACCCACAACGAACCCGGCGAACTCACCGAACGCGCTGCGAGCATACACATAAGGACCACCCGCCCTTGGAATCATGGTCGCAAGCTCCGCAGTGTAGTTCGCATTCAAGAGAGTGAAGATCCCACCGAGCGCCCATACCAGAAGAATGAGCCAGGTCTTTCCCACCAAGGCAGCGATCGGGCCGGGCAGCCGGAAAATGCTGACTCCAATGACGCCGCCGACAACTACCGCTAAGCCAAAACCAAGACCAAGAACGCGTAGTAACTTGCGCTTTTGCGCAATATGGGTCTCGGGTGCCAGGTCGATGATCTCTGGCCCGGCTGCGGCATCGGCCGAAGTCGAATGCGTGATAACGTCTTCCGTATTCCCAGACATAAGTTACTGCTTCGAACGGTTTTCTCTCAAGTCCTGTTTCGTTCGTCGAGATTCAAAGGAGCGATTCCTAAGTTCACGATTGTTATGTCATGGCCGCGGTCACCAGCATCAGAACAACTCATTCTCGCTGGCGTTCTTCATTTGAAATCGGCAAGCGAAAATCGGAAATCGCATCGTCCTCGTAGTTAAACGGATAGAACGGAGATTTCCTAAGACGAAACTGGCTTATTAACACACGTCGTCGGCAGTCGTCTCACCTGCGCAAACTACCTTTTGAACAGAGTCCTTTTATTCAAAACAACGGAATAAATCGAGGAGAGCTGAAGTCTTAAAGAATGAAAGGAAATTTGAATTGTGAAAACGTTTATCGTCTACAATTTGGATACGCGAT
>DASXIC010000112.1:0-4197 GCA_036498205.1 Chthoniobacterales bacterium
TCCGACTGCTTGGCCTGAACGCTCGAGATCTCTGGCGCGGAGTAGCGTCCGCTTTGTTTCGCTTGCAGTAATTTCACCTGGGCCTCAGCAGTTGCGAGCTGTGCCTGTGCTGTCCGCACTTCGCCCGGCGATGCTGCGCCGGTTTGTTGCAATCGCTGTAGCGCATCAAGATTTCGTTGTGCGGCGTCGCGGTCAGCTGTGGCTTTGACTTGTTGGGCCTGCAGAGTGAGTAGCTCTTCTTGCGTTCCGCCATGCTGGATGGAATGCATGTCCGCCTCAGACGCTCGGATTTGCGCCAGCGCCTGCGCGGCCTGACTTTGCGCGGTGGCGGCATCCAGCTCTACCAGCAACTGTCCTTTTTTGACGTGATCGCCTTCATTCACCAGAACTCTTTTGACCACGGTACCGGTGGGGGCATGCGCCTCAAAGTTATTGACTGGTTCAACTTTTCCATTGGTTGAGATCAGGCTTCTGATATTGCTGCGCGTGACTTTTGCAGTAATGATTGGAACTGAGTCATCGCGGGATGCAAACGACGCCAGCAGAATAACTGCGGCTACAGCTCCGGCGGTCCATAAGATCCACCGCCGCTGGGCGAAAAAGCCCGATTTTCGGCCATTTTGAGCCATTAGATGATCAGAGATTAATGTAACACTGCGGACATCGGCCCGGTCGAGCCGCACTTAACCGTTTAGATGCATCGCGTTCGAGAAAAAGACCAAGAAAAGCGTGTGCCAGTTTTCGTGGCCTAGGATGACGCTTGGTTACAATAAACCGTGATGCCGAAGCAGCCACGTTATACGTCGGAACATGCCCAAGCCGGACTGAACGCCAAGTTCCCGGAGATTGAAACCTGGGCCAATCAATTTCCCGGATACGAAATCGTCATCGACGATCCCGAGTTCACCTCCGTTTGCCCCAAAACCGGACTACCCGACTTCGGGGTGATCGTTCTTCGTTATAGGCCGGACAAATGCTGCCTGGAGTTGAAATCGTATAAAGAGTACTTGCAGTCTTATCGCAATCTCGGAATCTTCCAAGAGAACATTGTCAACCAGGTTCTCGAAGATGTGGTGCGATGGGCGAAACCTGTCTGGGCCGAAGTGAAAGGTGATTTCCGCCCCCGCGGCGGAATCTCTACGGTTGTAATCGCGCGCTGGCCGCGGCCAAAAGGGAAGCAGCCGTGATGCTATTTGTGTTTATGTCTCGAGCTTCGACCGCGGGCTGATAGCCTCGAATCATAGTTCAGCGGTTCGGTTTCCCGAATCGTGATTTTTCGAAACTCGTCATGCAACGGATTGATGAGCCAATTATTTTCGCTTGTAACCAGGGCTGACGGAACAATTAATAGGCAGCGGGCGGCCGCCCGAACAAATTCATCGCCGAGACGGGCCAGTTCAGCTGGGGCGGGAGTCTCGCGCCAATTTGCCGGCAACTTGCCGACTTCAATTCGTTGTCGAGTCAGATCGTCTGGAACATCGGCAGAGGCCAGCACAAGATCAGGGGGCGAATCACTAGCCTCAAGGTGTACGAAATATTCGAGCATTGCCAACGACTGGTGCTCGGAGGCATAGGTAAGGCGGGTACCCGGATTCGACCATCGCCCTCCATATAGGTATGAACCCTGGCCGTCGAATGGCGCGCGCGAGTAGGGTTTGCGCAGCACGCGATAGACTCGCGTCAACTGATTCCGCCATAGGCGATTCGTCCCAAAATATTTTCCACTTGTCTGGCGCCCAGTTCGGTGTCGATGAATGAAACCGGGGTTGAACCAGCCAAGGCCCGGTTGGGCCGCTTCAGCCAGCGTGAAGCCAAATCAGCTCCGCCCAGCGCTTGATGTGCGAAAGCTACAATACGCGCCAAGCGAAATAGCCGGTCTGATTCGAAGCGCGCCAGCCGTCCACTACGTCGCCTGCGCTGTAGGCTTCGGGGTGACAAGTCAAGAGCGTCTGCTAGTTCTTTCAGCGTTAGCCCGGACGAACCCATGAGCTGCTCGACCACTGCCGGTGGGAATCCTTCGCGAATCGCCTCTTTCAATTCAGCCATCGTCGTCAGATTACGGCCCAGAGTTTGTCGTCCGCCGAGTTCTTTAACTACCGCATGTAGTTCGTTTACCATTTGTCGCCTATTATAGCGACATTTGTCGCTCATGGCAAAGTATCTTTCGTCTAAGGGGCGCTTACCGGCCATGCTATATTTCGTAATCTCCTGTGACCCAGACCAAACTCTATCCCTGGACTTCGCTCGCGATGCTCACTGCGCTGAATCTGCTGAACTATGCAGACCGCAATGTGCTTTTCGCGGTGCAACCGCTGGTGCAGGACGAATTTCATATCAATAAAACGCAGATCGGCCTTCTAACCAGCGCATTCCTGGTCTGTTACATGATCGCGGCCCCATTTGTCGGACCGCTGGCAGACCGCTACTCCCGCAAGGTGATCATTTCTGTGGGCGCCATTTTTTGGAGCGCCCTTACGCTGCTGACTGCGGTCACCCACAACTATACGGAGCTGCTGGTTCGGCACACTCTGGTCGGAATTGGCGAGGCAACGTTTGTAACCATCGCTCCCACATTCGTAGCCGATCTTTTTTCCGAAAACATCCGCGGGCGCATTTTGGGAGTCTTCTATCTCGCCATCCCGGTGGGCTCGGCAGCCGGGTATCTGCTCGGATCGTACCTCGCTCCGACCCATGGCTGGCGATTTCCGTTTTATATTGCGGCTGCCCCGGGTTTCATCCTGGCGGTGTCCATCCTGTTCTTGAAGGAACCCGAACGCGGACAAAATGATTCAGTGCAGGGAACTCCTGAACGGACTTCGATCCTGGGATTGGCGCGCAATCCTGCATTTTTGACCGCAACTCTGGGAATGGCCATGATGACATTTGCGCTCGGCGGAATTCAGGTCTGGATGCCACAATTTTTGATCACCGAGCGGCATTATTCGCTGGCGTCCGCGAATTTTGACTTTGGAATTGTTGTCGTCGTCGATGGGATTCTCGCATCTTTGATCGGCGGATGGCTGGGCGATTACCTCTTGCCGCGCATGAAAGGTTCTTATTACTTCGTTTCTGCGGTCAGCATGGCGCTCGGCATTCCGTTTCTCATTATCGCGTTGTTCGTGTCGGGAAAGGTCATGATGCCGGCGATTGGAGTGGCCGCATTCTTTCTGCTTTTCAACACCTCGCCATTGAATGCCGCAGTTATTAATTCCGTTGGGGCTCACATTCGAGCGAGCGCGCTGGCGGTGAACATTTTCATCATTCATCTGCTGGGAGACGTTCCTTCGCCAACCGCGATCGGCTGGATTGCTGATCGTCACTCCTTGCAGACGGGTTTCGTGCTTCCTGTAATTGCGATGGCTCTATCGGCCGCAATTTTGTTTTACGGAATGCGATTTGCTCCGGCTATCGTAGTCAACACACGGCCCACGCAGGTCCTCGCCGGATGATTTATTTCCACTGGGTCGCCGGCACACTGCTGGCGGTGATCTGGCTCTCCCGCGTGATCGATACTTCGCTTGGTGTGCGCACTCTGGTCAACATTACTCGCCCCGAGTGGGACCGCAATCCTGCAACTCCGTCGGGAAATCCGCGGGTGACCATCATTGTTCCGGCGCGAAATGAAGAGGCGGCTATCCGCCAGGCACTGTCGCAGTTACTCGTACTCGATTACGACAACTACGAAGTGATCGCCGTTGATGACCGTTCGACCGACCGCACCGGCGAAATCATGGACGAAGTTGCCGCCACTGCCGGCGGCAAGCTGAAGATCATTCACGTCCACGAACTTCCCCGCGGTTGGATGGGCAAAGCCCACGCTATGTGGAGCGCGGGACGCCAGGCAACCGGTGATTGGCTCTTATTTACAGACGCCGACGTGATGTTTCGCCCAGACTGCCTTCGACGCGCAATCGCCTACGCTGAGGCCGAGGGCGCCGACCATCTGGTTCTTTTTCCGCGCACCATCATGAAACGTCCAGGCGAGAAAATGATGCTGGCATTTTTTCAACTGATGTTCGTCTTCGGACACCGTCCCTGGAAAGTTGCCGACCCCAAAGCAAAAGACCACATCGGTGTTGGCGCGTTCAATCTAGTTCGACGAAATGTGTACGAAGCTGTCGGGACCTACCAAGCCCTGCGCTTCGAAGTTGTCGATGACATGAAACTGGGCAAAGTAGTGAAGAATGCCGGCTTTCG
>DASXIC010000113.1:0-57639 GCA_036498205.1 Chthoniobacterales bacterium
CGAACAAAAACTATCCCGTCTTAATCGTACCGCACCTCCGCCAGGCAACAAGCTCGGCGGACCTCGATACCTCAGACGCATCGAAAGGAACGGTATACGTGAGTCACGTATATCATTAGACTAGGGTTTCGGAAATAATTCTCCGGCAAACGTCTTCGGACATCATGCCTTCCGGTTTGATTCGCTTTAATCCAGTTTTCCAAATGCTTCGAGCATCTCTTGCTCTGAAGGAGGTTGCAAAACGTGACGTGCCGCAAAATTTTCCGCCTGAGGATATCCGGTCTGCCGAATCCGCGCGGCAGCTGTCGCAAGATCGTAGGGGGTGTGCCGAAGCCCAACAGTGGGCCCAAGCAAAAGCCAATACGCTCCCGGTTTACCAAACGGCATTCCGACACTTCCGGCATTCACCACTCGAACTTTTCCGATAGTCAGATCAAACTGCATATGAGTATGTCCGCACACGATCAGATCAGCATTGACTCGTTCGAAAACTTCTAAGAGACGATTCTCGGGCGTTAATCGGGTGAACACCTCGTTATCGTCTCGTGGGGTTGCATGACAAAACAGCACCTTACCCAGTCCAGGAATCTCGATCTGAAGTGTTTTGGGCCAGCTTTTTATTAGCGATTCGTGTTCGATGCGAAGCTGCTCCGCATTCCAACGGATAACTTCACGGAACTGACCTGGCACCTCGCTGGATTCGGCGCCTTTCATCTGCGCAAGGACGACGCGATCGCCATTACCATGGATGAACTTCACCGGGAGGTCGAGCTCAAGCAACCGTAAGATACTCTCCCGCGGCATCGGCCCGGGAACCACATCACCACCGACGACGATCTGGTCGACCCTCGACTGCCGAATCTCGTCGATTACAGCTTCAAGTGCAGGAAGGTTGCCGTGAATATCATAGATGGCAGCCACGCGCATAATTCACATTACTCTTTATTGGACAGAAGCCGATTCGGGATTTTAATCGACGACAACAAGCGAACGAAATCTGGCGCCTAGTTTGAGCGCGCCGTAAGGTTAGTTACTTCTAAACTAGTCCTAAGGGGCCCCTGCTCAGACTATAAATTTCTCATGTCTAAGAGAAATATAATTTACCAAGCAGAGTTTCGGTCCCGCGAGTAGTCTTCCAGGACCGCTTTGAATCCCGCAGTGTAACCGCTGCGAAAGCTCGAGGCATCCAAATCAGATCGTGACTTCTGAGCATCCACTAAGGCCCGATTAATTTTGCGATCGAGTTTCTCGCTCGATGGGAAACGTGCGACACGGTGTCGGTATTCCGCCAGACCAATGCATTGGATTCCTTCATTAGCGCCTGCATTGAACCCAGCTTTTGCGCTCTTACGTTCCCGTTGCATCTGGGCCATTTGTTCCTGGTTCGTTTCAGTCGTTGGTGTCGAACTTAGGGAGCCGTGATCTACCGATTGGTCACAGCTGGCTAACCATGCGACAAGAACCATCAAGCTGAAGATAAAAACGTTTTTAACCTGTGTTTTCATTGTGCTTGGTCGCGGATTGATTTGCTCTCTTGTGGAGGATCAACCGCATCGATCTGGCATAAGAAACTGATAGAACAACCCCCGAATTGCCGCCGTGATCGTAAAAAATGCAGTTCACCCGAGATCTTTCGGTCCGAGGGATGAGCAGTTCAAAATAGCCTTCGGCGTCGCTCCTGGTCGCGGCAATGATCCGCGGAGAAGAGCCTTCTCCGGGTGATGCCCAGGGCGGACCGGCAGAGACGCAAACGGCCCTGATGCTCGCCCGCGCGACTGGCGTTCCGCTGCCGTCCACCACATATCCTGTGATTAGCCGCCTGGGAGTCGCAGCCACAAACAAAAGAGTCGACAACATGATAGCGACCCCGAACCACCGCCTGGCGTTTGCCTGCAGTCTTCCAATCGGGTACGCGTGGTCCGGTGTCACATGTGCGTCCGTTGACGCCAGACGAGACAGCGGAAACTGTCCGCCGGTTACAAAAACCTGTTTTTTTGCGAGGAGCGAAGTGTCGCCGCAAGGCCAGAGACCCCACCTCCAGCGGCCGCTTACCTAATGTGCCAACCGAATCTCAATTGCCCTGAGCAGATGTGGACAGTCAGTCGGTCGCAATCGTCGGCTCAATAATTAGCGAGGGGCGCTCAGCTAAAAATCGATGGGCTTATAAGAGTCATATCGTAAGCGACAGGAACCTGCTAGGAAGGAGTCGATTCAAGTGACCTTAGCGATGGTCAAAGCCATTCCCACGACTTCAGCCAGAAGTGCGATTTTAAATCTCGGAAAACTTCAACCCGTGCTTGCCGGGCCAAGCCGCTGCGGTCGGCGGCGATTAAAATAAAACGATAATTCGTTCCGGCGACGATCTGTCTCTCCGCGCCGGAAATCCTCATAAGCTTCAGCGGGACAAGCTCCCGTTTGGACTGTTCGGTTACCGCGAAGTCAGCCGCGGCTTTCACTTCCCCGCTCAATTCTGCAGGAGCGTATCCGCCGGCGAGATTCCTAGGTACTCCGTTCGCGGTCAGACAAGCCGTGTTTGTTAACAACAAAAACAGAAGACTGAAGACTTCTATTCTACCTTTGACAGTTTCCATTCACTTTACCTGGTAATCATACTGTAGCTTGCAAACCACGTTGTAGTTCAACCGGTCTAAGAACAGATCCACTAGCCTTTCGCTCTCAGTTCAGCCAATCAATCAGCCGGTCGAGAAAAGCACTCTGGGCCGGATTGATTTTTGTTCTGGCCGAGTTAAGCGAGAAAAACGTCGCGCGATCGATCTCTGGGAATTGCTTGAGTTTGCCGGAACGAGGCGGCCACTCCATTTCGAAAGTATTGGCCGATACCTTAAAGTTGTCCGGCAGATTGCCTTCGAACGCCCAGGCGTGCACCGTTTTGCCGCCTTTCTGCTTCACCGATCCAAGTTCAATCAACTTTGTTGCGGCCGGATTAACGCCCAGCTCTTCGTGAAATTCTATTCTAGCGCGCAAAATCAAGTCTTCCCCATCCTGGACTTCGCCCTTTGGGATGGTCCAGGCTCCGTCGTCTTTGTTTTGGAAAAAAGGTCCGCCAGGATGGACGAGTAGCAGTTCCAGTGTGTCCCCTCTATGGCGAAACATGAGCAGGCCGGCACTTACCATTGATCGCTTCATCGCAAGAGTCCTAACCAAACTCCGCAGATAGTCTATTTATCGCGGAGGCAGAAAGAAACAGGCGATAATCACGACGATTAAAGATAGACCGATTTCGAGGGTCGCCACCACAGAACCAGCGTGACTCGGCTGATAGGCGATCGCGACCATGTTGATTGCAACCCAAATCAGCGCCGCCCCCACTAATATTCTAATGATGTAACCGTTTCTCATTTGGATCGCCCGCGGGGAGCTCTGATTTCCCATGAATGGGGTAAGAACGTCCAGCCTATTTGTAGCCGGACTCTAACGCCATTTTATACAAAGCCGAGTCGGTCGCGCAAAACGAATCTATGGCAAGGAGGCTTGTATGAGAACAAGCGTTTATGTATTGCCGCTGACTTTGATTTTTTTGGGCGGTTGCGCTGAAGAACCAACCACAGTCACCACGACGACAACCACGCAAGAGGTCACGACGACAACGGGTCCGGGCGTACGACCTGTCGGGCGAGAGGTTCTTGTCACTCAGGCTCCGCCGGCCGTTCGGGTTGAAGCACAAACCGTTTCGCCCGGGCCACACTACGTATGGACCCGAGGTTACTGGCGTTGGACCGGAGCGGGCTACCAATGGGTTCCCGGTACTTGGGTAACTCGTCCGAACCCGAGAAATGTATGGGTGGAAGGTCACTGGGTACGTAGACCAGGTGGCTGGGTATGGGTCGCTGGTTACTGGCAGTAAAGTATACGAATTCAAAAGCGAGGATCGCCATTGGCTGCAATTCACCGGCCGGTGTGCTCGATCTTAGACGGACTACTTCGGGTATGGCTGTAATCCGAGCACGGTTCAGAGTTGCGTAATCAACAATTTCCTCGACTCCGCGAAGTCAATATTCTAGAACCCGCATACCGCTGCGGGCAAGGTATGCTTCAGCCCAAACTGAAATGGATAGAACTAGCGATGTCGCTGCCGTTGTGTTTCGGGTCGGGCTCGTTTTGTGGTTCGCCGCTCTGCCGTTTTCCGCGGTTGCTCAAACTCCCCTCCCGTCAGCGGCCACCCCCAATGCCTCTCCCGTTCCTATTTCGGAAGCTTATTTTCTGATTCAGTACACCTCTGTTCAGCTGCCGGGAGGTGTTCGCGGTATTGCCCCTGGGACTCCAATTACCATAGTCGAGGACTGCGGACCCATTCTCAAAGTCAGGGCCGATGATGCTGAATTCGAGGTCCGGAAAGACCAGGTCACGAAAGATGCGCTGCTTGCCAGGCAAATCTCAGAGACAGATGCTCATTCGCAGCGGCAAACGGTTGAATCCCTAAGGGCCCAGAAAGAGAGGATTCTACAGCAGCAGCAACAACAACAAGCAGAACAAAACCGAATCACAGCCCAAGCGAATGAATTGCGGGGCCTTGAAGCGCGCTACCGAGCCTTGCAAGACCAGGAAGGGGAACTGCTCCTGAAAATCGGAAAGGCAAAACAGTCGCATCCCTGGTTTAATCTGCGCGGACGCGTCATTCATCACCAGCCGGACGAGACGCATCCGCAGTTACCTTCTCTGGAAAGCCGTTTAGCCGACGTGCGGCATGAGAAGGAGGAAGCCATACGCCACCTTGAAGAAGCACAGCGCCGCTACCAACAGCCGCGGTAGCCCCTTAACCGCTGGTTTGTTACTGCCGTCAATTATCAGGGCGGCGAACCGGAGCCTTCATAATGCCGATAGCCCCGATTATCGATCCAGTATCTGCGACCAGTCGGATCACGGTAGTAGCCAGGTGATGCCAGTGTGTCGGAGGAGGGCCGATCCAGCGCGGTGTGATGAGAAGGATCCCACATCCAATCGCCGTTAGCTGCGGTGGGTTGAGGACGGGTCTGAGCAGCAGCAGCCCGCGCGTAGCTGGTACTAACGAATGGCTGACGTGGAACCGTGTTCGTATTGACGGCAGTTGTTTGACGGACCGGCATCACCTTTGCCTGACGAGCGCCGCGCCAGTCTTCCGTCCATTGCTTGAACGATTTTTGCCACCCAAGGGCTAGCAGGCCGACAATTAGGATTAATTCGCAAGCGAGACGCATGGGAAGTTCGGGCCTACCAGATTGTCAGACCAGATCGTGGCTGACAACCCTAATTGGAAGCTGATAACCAGTCCCCGCCGCGCGAAAGCTTATTACCCACTACGATCTTTCCGAAGCTCCAACGCGAGAGATAAAGTCGGCGAAGAGTTCGTCGTAAATTTTGCCGCGCTCGGGATGGTATTGCACGGCCAGGGCAAAGGGATAATCGCGCAGTTTGACCTGCTCGATCACGTCGTCGGTCGCGCACCAGGATTCGACTTCCACTCCACTCCCGAGCCGGTCCAGCGCCTGATGATGGGAGCTGTTCACTTTCTCAAATTGGTGCCGCGTATTGCGATCCGACCGTAGCGGCTGAACGTCGCGCGTTTTCTGTTCCGGTAAATTATGGCCGGGAATATCGAGGTGGAGCGTGCCGCCGAGAGCAACGTTTAAAGTCTGCATTCCTTTGCAGATGGCGAATATCGGCAGCGTCCGATTCAGTGCATTTTTAATTGCCTCGAATTCCCATCGGTCCCGAAGTGGCTCCGTGTCTTTGTCGAGCACTGAAGGATCGGGCACCGGCTGATGCAAGAATTCCGGCGCAATGTCCGGGCCGCCGGTCAGAAGTAATCCCTCCATTTGATCGAGCGGAACTTCGCCGGCGGCGGCGTTCCAAAGTTTGACATCTGGATACTGCGCAAAAAACGGCGCGAAATATTTCTCATCCTTAGGCCGCATCCAGGTGGCTATATTCCGCATCGCGAAATGTGGATGGGTTGAGCCGAGTGTAAAGCCGTAGCGGCGGTCTACGTGTCGCGCCGCAGCCTCCGGGCGAAGGCGGATGACCGCCGGATCCAGAGCCAATCGACGCTACAGCCGGAGCTTATGTAGCCGCGTCTCTGCGAGACGCGTAAGCACTGAGAGAACGGCGATTGCCCACAGATGCACGGCTCATAGAGCCGTGGCTACAGAGAGCATTTTTTCTGTAGCGGCGGTCTGTGACCGCCGAGCTAAGCGAATCGACGCTCGGAGAGCGCCGCTACACAGGCGGCGCCGTCCCTCCGATTTCCGAAATGGCAGTCGGCGCTCATAGAGCGCCGCTACAGAAGAACCGGACACAATGCGCATTATACCCGCAGGTGCACGGGCTCACAGAGCCGTGGCTACAAAGCTACAGCCCCATTAGTTCGCGGACGTATTTCACTGGCGGACTGCCGTACGAAATCACTGTGTCGTTGTACTGTTTCGGGTTAAAGGACGCGCCGTCCCTGGCCTTGGCCCGATCGCGCAAATCGAGGTGCTCGCTTACACCAACGAAGTAAGTCGATAATTGGGTAGAGCTCAGTCGGGCCCGTTTCCACTTCGCGACAGCTTCTCCTTCCTGCTGGAAACCTTCCTTCATCATCAGGGTCATCGCATCCTGTTCGCTCATGTTCCTGGCGTGAATGCCCTGGTCGATCATGGCGTTGCAGATGACGCGGAGCCGCATCTTCAACTGCTGCATTTTCACTTCCGGACCGCCGTAGCCTTGCTCGGCCATCATTTGCTCGCAATAAACCGCCCAGCCTTCGATAAAGGTACCGCTCTGGAATATCGCGCGCACCAGCGTCGGGGCACGGAACTCATTGGCGTGCGCAAGCTGCAGAAAATGTCCCGGCATTGCTTCGTGCACGGTCAGATCGCGACACATGTAGTTGTTATATTCTCGAAAAAAAGATTCTTTCCGTTGCGGCGGCCAATCTTTCGGTGTGGGCTCGACCGCAAAAAACGTTTTCCCGTTTTGCTCGAGCGGGCCAGGCGCGTCGCAATAAGCAATCCCGCGGCCACGCTTGAACTCCGGCATGACGATAACGTCGAGCGGTTTGTTTGGTACGGTGACGAGATCGCGCTGTTTGGTGAAGTCAGTGGCTTCGCGAACAATTTTTTGCGCATAGCTGACGATGGTATCGTCATTCGGATGCTGCTCCGCGAGCTTGTCCAAGACTGCGGTGGTGACTTTCTTTTTGTCCTCGAGAACCGCTTTGTCAGACTTCGGGAAATACTTTTTGTAGAGCGGCAGCGCGGTTTCGTAGATCGCTTTTTGGGTTTGGGCAAGATCGGCCTCAGCCCGTTTCATGATCTCTTCCATGGAAAGATCGGAGGCGAGGGCGAAGCGAAGTTTTTTGCGAAACTTGTCGGCGCCGAGGCGGAAATCTCCATCGGATCGCGGCAGCAGATCGGTCTGCAGCCATTTTTTATACTCTTCCAATGCTCTCGCGGTTTGTTCCTGGATTGGGCCGATGTCCCCGGCCGATTGAGGGGATTGATTGAGCAACGGTGCCAAACCTTCGCGCACGAGCGAGATTGCACCCTGCGCCTGTTCGATCGCCGTTTCGGTATAAATGCGCGGGCTGTGTTGCAGGTTTGATTTGGCCTGAGCAATTACCGCCGGAATACCTTCCATGCGTTTGCGCAAATTCGGAATTCGCTGTTCCGCCGGCGCGAAATCGCGTGCGACCAGAAGATAAAGGCTGTTAGCAAGGCTCTGGTTGTAGACGAGCGGATCCCATTGCCACTCTTTCAGTTCTTCGATGCCGAAGATTTCGTTATCGATATTTTCCTTGAGCAACCGGACATCGACCTGATTCGGGCCGGTCAGTTGCGACAAATCATTGAAAGCCTCGAGTTGCTGCCGGACCTGCTTGGCGCGGGCGAGCTCTTTACCTCGCGAATCGGCAGAGTAATCGGTGAGTTTGTCGTCAAAGCGATGATCGCCCAGCTCGGTGGCATATTCCGGATGTGTTTGGAGTAACTCCTCGATGTAGTCGTGAGCGATCTTTTGGAACTGTTCATCCTGGGGAGTGGCCCGGAGACTGGTGAGCGGGACCATTAACGACACCGCGAGTGTGGCGAGGATTAGTTTCATTCTTTTGTTTAGGTTGGGGCGCCGCCGGAGAGCACCGGTTCGACAGCCTTCTCGTCCAAGGGAATTTCCTGGGATTGGAGGTAGGTTCGGCCTTTGTAGAAGCTGGCGACGACGACGAAAATGACCGCAGCGATCAACATGACCGTGGCAAAGAATAGATAATAATGCTGGTCGTCCATCTTCGCGCTGCCATCCGGGTTACGGATGACCTTATTGACAACAGCAGTGAAGGCGTTTCCGAGTGAAACGGTAAAAAGCCACAGTGCCATCACCGCGCTTTTCATTTTGTTCGGGGCCTGGGTATAGGAAAATTCCAAGCCAGTGATAGAAACCATCGCTTCGCCAAGAGTGAGTATGACGTAAGCGAGGAATTGCCAGTTCACGCTCGGCTTTGCGCCCGCATCGATCATTTGTTGGATGTACCAAATCACAAGGTAACTGCCGGCGGTAAGGAAAAGGCCGATGCCAATTTTGCGCAATGGCGTGAGCGGAAAAACGCGATCGATCAACGGATACAAGACATAATTCACCAGCGGGATGAATAGAAGAATCATGATCGGGTTAGCTACCTGGACCTGTGAAGGCAGTAGATTCATTCCAAACCAGTTGAGGTCCAGCTTTGCCGCCTGCAATGTCCAGGACCCACCGCTGCTCTGATCCCACAGGGCCCAGAAGACGGCCACGAAAACATAGACAACTGCCAGCCGCAAAATCGCTCCCAACCCTTCTCTGCTAAACATTTGCTTGAGGAATCCGAGCCCGGCGGGCGGGATGTGAACGAATTTCTTGCGGCCGGCCCAGAAAAAAATCGTCGCGATCACCATGGCTACGCCGGGAATGCCGAAGGCCCAGCGCGGTCCGAACCTCGGATCGTGCAGAAGCACGGGACAGAGAATGGTGGAGATGAAAGAGCCGGCGTTGATGGAAAAATAAAACCAGCCGAAGACTTTCGAGAGGAGATGCTTGTTCGACTCGCCAAACTGATCGCCAACGTTTGCCGAAACGCACGGTTTGATGCCGCCAGAACCGAGAGAGATTAATCCCAAGCCGAGGAGCAAACCCATCCGCGTGTCATCAAGAGCAAGCGCGAAGTGACCGAAACAATAAACGATCGATAACCAGAAAATCGTGGTGTATTTCCCAAGAAACCCTTCCGCCAAAATCGCACCGAAAATGGGCATGAAATAGACAGCCGAGACAAACATGGCGAAATACTGACGCGCTTCCGCGGCTCCCATGCGATCAGGCGCGCCGCCTCGCGTCACGAGGTATTGCGTCATGAAAACGATGAGGATCGAGCGCATGCCGTAAAAGGAAAAGCGTTCGGCTGCTTCGTTCCCGATGATGTAGGGCACGCCGGGCGGCATCGTCGCAATATTGGGCGGCGATGTTGCGTATTTGTGTCTGGCCATAAACCACCCCTTATGGGGATTTGTTCTCAGGGAAGAAATTGGCCGGCGTAATTGTCGGCGTCGCCGCTGCAGCCGGAGGGGCGGCGTGTTTGGCTTCGAGAAGTCGATCCTGCTGGACCTCGGGATATTCGCCCAGGTAGTGCTTCTCACAAGAGCAAATCAGGACAAGGCCGATCCCGCAGATAAAAAGACCGACCCGGAACAGAATGGAACTCATTCGCATGCGACTGTAGTGGTGAAGGTTTCGGGCTTGCAACTAAAACTGCGTGTATCTCCGCTGGTATTGAATTGAAAGGCGCGCCCAGCGGTTTACTATCGGCACAGTGGGCCGCTCAGCGAAAAACAGCGCGTGGAACGAAGTCTTCGCGCTCATTCTCCTCGGTGTTGGGACATTGTTGTTTCTGGCGCTGATCTCGTACAATCCGCGCGATCTCCCCGCCTGGTGGCCACTGAGCTATCTGTCACCGCCGAATCGACCGGCGCAAAATTTCATCGGCCCGTTCGGTGCGATCTTTGCCAGTGTTTTCTATCTGCTTATTGGCGCGGCCTCTTACCTGCTGGCTGCAGTCCTGCTGGGGTTTGGCGCGGCCAAGCTTTTTTATGGGCGCTTGCGCGTGATGGCAAGATTGCCCTGGATCGTGCTTTTCGTTCTTTCCGGAGCGTGTCTGTTGCAACTACAAACGCAGCACCTCCAAGGTTGGAAAAGGGCGTTTAATATTCAGGGGCCTGGCGGTGCGATCGGATATTTCTTCGGCAAGAAGATATTGCTCACCGCAATGGGAGACGTCGGCTCCATGATTCTTCTAGCCGGGATTTACGCCAGTACTTTGATTTTGATGACAGGATTGCGCCCGATTCACCTTGTTCGACAAACAGTGAGCGGCGTCGGCCGCGGCGCCCAACGCTACCGCGAATGGCGGTTGCATCGGGAGATGCGCAAAGCCGACATCAAGGGCCAACTCGAGATCAGCCAGCGCGAGCTCACCAAACAGCGGCGTTCATTGGAGAAACAGTTGAAGCGGAAGGGCGCGGCCGTCAGCGAAACAAGCGAGCCATTTATTTCAGCAGAAGAGCTGGCGAACCGGCCGAAACCGAAAGTGGTGGATACGACTGCTCTTCCGAGTGAGACCATGATGTCGCGCAGAAAACCATCCTTGGCAGAATTGCGTCCCGCCAAAGCAAAACCACAAAGTCCGTCTCCGGTTTCGGCGAAGTTTGACGCGGAGCATTACCTCATTCCGACCATCGACCTGCTGGACGAGCACGATCCGGAAGGACGTGGAGGCGCCGATCCTTCCGAACTCGAACGCGTGCAACAAACGCTGATCGAAACGCTGGCGCATTTCGGAATAGCGGTGGCGGCTGGTGATATTACGAAAGGTCCGACCATTACGCGCTACGAAGTTTATCCCGCCAAAGGTGTGCGGGTAGACAAAATCGTTTCTCTGGAGCGCGACCTGGCGCGCGCAACACGAGCTGAACGGATCAACATTCTCGCGCCAATTCCAGGCAAGGACACGGTCGGGATCGAAATCGCGAATACGCGCAAGATTAAAGTCACGTTACGCGAGCTAATGCAGTCGGTCGACTGGGAAGAAGCCAAGACGCGCTGCAAACTTCCCCTCGCGCTCGGCAAAGACGTTTACGGCAAGGTGATCGTCGCCGATCTCGCGCAGATGCCGCATTTGCTGGTCGCCGGGACAACCGGAAGCGGCAAGAGCGTTTGTATTAACGCGCTGGTGGCTAGCATGCTCTTCCGATTCACGCCGGAAGAACTGCGTTTCGTCATGATCGATCCGAAGGTGGTCGAGATGCAGGTCTACAGCTCATTGCCGCACCTGGTCATTCCGGTAGTGACCGATCCAAAGAAAGTATTACTGGCGCTGCGGTGGCTGATCGATGAGATGGAGCGCCGTTACAAAATTTTTGCGCGTGTGGGCGTTCGCAATATCACCAGTTTCAACGCCAGGCCGGCCCGAAAAACACAGGAGGAACTCGACGATACGGAGGCGCCGCGGTCCGCGGGAAAAACGGCAGTAGCTGGCACAGCTAACGCTTCAGAAACTATGCAGGTTCCGCGCGAGGATGAACTGATCGTTCCAGATCGAATGCCTTACATTGTCGTGATTATCGACGAGTTGGCCGATCTGATGCAGACGGCACCGGCCGATGTCGAGAGCGCGATTGCACGAATCACTCAGATGGCGCGTGCGGCTGGCATCCACCTTGTTGTCGCCACGCAAACCCCGCGTGCCGACGTCATAACGGGCGTGATCAAGGCAAACATTCCGAGCCGGATCGCTTTTCAGGTCGCGAGTAAGATCGATAGTCGCGTCATTCTGGATGAAAACGGCGCCGATCGCCTGCTGGGCCAGGGAGACATGCTTTACCTGCCGCCAAGCACATCACGGTTAATCCGGGCCCAAGGGGTACTTGTGACCGATGAAGAAATCAGGCGTCTGGTGGAGTTCGTTTCGGAACAAAGTGCGCCTGCCTTTGACCTGGCGGTGCAGGAAAAAATGCAATCTGGTTTAGCTTCGGGAGACGAGGTGAGCGAAGAGGATGAGGAACTCGTTGAGAAGTGCCTTGAAATTATCCGGCAGGAAAAACGCGCTTCTACTTCGCTCCTGCAGCGACGTTTGCGCCTCGGCTACACCAGGGCTGCGCGAATCGTTGATATTCTGGAACAGCGGGGTATTTTAGGTCCAGGCGAAGGTGCAAAACCGCGCGAGATTCTCGTCGATCTAGATGCCGCCGTGTAATCGGCAATAGGAAAATGTCCATCGAAGGACTTGGCAAAAAATTCCAGGAAGCACGCACGGCGCGCGGCCTGAGCCTCGACGAGGCGGCGCGCCTAACAAAAATTCGGCAATCCCGTTTGGCTGAGATCGAGGCAGACGATTATTCCAATTTTCCCAGTCTCGCTTACGCGAAGGGATTTCTCCAGATCTACGGAAAGTTCCTCCATGTCGACGTCTCGCCCTTCCTCGATACTTTCGAAACATCCGGGCAAATCACGGTAGATGGTTACTCGTATTTGCAGGAAAACAGGCCGCCGAAGCCGGTGCGGACACCTGTGGCACGACGAGATGGGCCGCCGCGCACTTCAATTATGCCGCTGATCGTTGGGCTGGCAGTTCTATTCGTCGGGTTTTGGTTAGTTCGACTTCTCTTAAATGTGCAACGCATCGCCCCGCGTCAGACGGTGACACAAACGGAAGCTGTTCCCACGCCCGGGGCGACAGTTGCGACAATCATCGCGCCCAGAGCCCAGCCAATCGAGGGGCCGCCCCAAGTCGCCGCCACCAGTGCTCCGGTCAGAACTCTCCCAGCAGTTGCTCCGACGGCTACTCCTGCTGCCATCGCTGCTGCGACTCCAGCAGCGCCGACTCCAACCGCGACGGAGCCCGAAGTGCGTCGCGCTCAGCCAGTCCGGCCAGATGAACTCGCGGCCGCGATCGCCAGCAACAGTGCAAGCGGTTCAACTGGCGGTGAGAATCGTGTCGATATCAAGCCGCTGAGAAAGACATATATGCAGGTGACGGTGGACGATGATCCAACTCAGCCGGCGTTCGAACGCTGGATTTCGCCGTCCGATGGAGTGGTCGAGTTTCATGGCCGCCGAATCAGTGTGCGCGTTCTCGATCGCGAGGCAGTGCAGATCCGGAAAAACGGCAAAATCGTCTCAAACAGTGACGCCGACTTAAGAATCGAGTAACGATCATCCCAGAATGGCGACAAAAGTGGGAATGATCAGCCTCGGTTGCGCGAAGAATCTAGTCGACGCCGAGATCATGCTTGGGAGCGTGCTCGAGCGCGGGATGGAGATTACGTCGAGCGCCGAGGAAGCCGACGTCCTGGTTGTGAACACATGTGCGTTCATCGATTCGGCCAAGGAAGAATCGATCGATGCCATTCTTGAGGCGCATCAGCGGCGCGGGCTCAGAAAACAGGCCAAGCAAAAGCTCATCGTGAGCGGTTGCATGGCGCAGCGATTTTCGCGCGAATTGCGGGAGCAGCTGCCCGAAGTCGATGCTTTCATTGGACTCGATCAAGTGCGCGAGCTTGGCGCGGTTATCGACCGCGTCACGGCAAGCCCAACTGACAACTCCGTCGATTTCGTGACACCGCGGCCCCGTTACATCCCGAATTACGACACGCCGCGATTTCGTCTCACTCCCGCTCATACTGCATACCTAAAGATAGCCGAGGGTTGCAACCATCCCTGCAGCTTTTGTGTAATTCCGCAAATGCGCGGCCGGCATCGCAGCCGCACTCCTGAATCAGTTCTGAGAGAGATGCGCGCGCTCGTTGCTGAAGGAGTGCGCGAGATCAATTTGATCAGTCAGGACACAACTTATTACGGAATGGATTTATGGCCGGAAAAGGCCGGGCCACGTCAGCCGGTTGATTCTTCGCGCGGACCGACGCTGGCCGCGCTCTTGCGCGAAATCGAACAAATCGAAGGCGAGTTTTGGGTGCGTCTTCTTTACACGCATCCAGCGCACTGGAGTGACGAGCTGATTGCGAGCATCGCCCAATCCAAACACGTTGCGCGCTATGTCGATATGCCGCTGCAACACATTGACGAATCGATGCTAGGCCGGATGCGACGCGAGACCAGTCGCCGACATATCGAGGAATTGATCGCTCGCTTGCGCGCCGGAATTCCCGGAATCGCGCTTCGCACGACTTTTATTGTCGGCTTTCCCGGCGAAACGGAGGAGCAATTTGAAACCTTACTCTCTTTCATCGAGCAGACTCGATTCGAACGCCTTGGAATTTTCAAATATTCGCGGGAGGAAGGTTCGCGAGCAGCGAAAATGCCGGAGCAAATTCCGGCCAGTGTAAAAAATGAGAGGTACCGACGGGCGATGAGTTTGCAGCAAAGAATCGCCTGCGAAATCGCCGCGTGTAAAGTGGGATCGGAATTAAGGTTGCTTGTCGATGAACCGTTCATCGCCCGCACTGAAGCCGATGCGCCTGATGTCGATACACGGGTCGCCTTGTCGACGCCGGCACCGGTCGGTGAATTCGTCACTCGCCGAATCCGCGCTTCCCGTGGCTACGATTTGTACGCTTAGGTCATTGGGAGGTCATCGGGCGTATCATTTCGGCAGTGACAATTTAAGCAAAGTGCTGCAGAATCTGGACGCTTCGGCTAATGATTGAACCGCTCAGACCGGAAATAGAATCTGCGCAAAGGATGACCGGTCCCGGTCCCGCCAAGGAGAAGGCGCCACAAAACGGCGATGGAGCGAGAATTAATCTCCCTACTCGCCCCGTCAACCGGGCGTTTCCGAAAAGCATGGTAACAACCGCCCAGGCGGCCGACTCCACGCTGAAAGATACTTCCCCGACCCGACGTAGCGCCGAAACGGCGCGAATTTCTGTTTTTACTGATTTCGCCAAAATACCCGCTCTTCCTCCCGTTTCCGACAGAAAGCCAAAAGTAACTCAAAATCAGAGCATTATGGATACGATTCCGAAGTCTCTTTGCTGGGCACTTTTGGGTAGTTCGATAGCCATTTTGCTCATCGAAATTTGGAACTATATTAACTGATGGAAAATTCAGGTGCCATTACCTTAACCGAGGCGAATTTTGATCGCGAAATCAATCAGAACGAGAAGCTAGTGCTTGTCGATTTTTGGGCAGAATGGTGTGGGCCCTGCAAGTTGATCGCGCCGCTGATCGACGAAATCGCGCGGGAAAAAAATGGCGCCCTCACGGTGGGAAAAGTAAACATCGACGAGAACCAAAATCTCTCTTTTAAGTTCAACATTCGTGCGATCCCGACGCTCCTTCTGTTCAAGAATGGGCAGGTGCGCGACCAGGTCACCGGCATGACGAGCAAAAAGGACTTGCTCGGCCGGATCGAAGCGCTGGCGTAAGTGCCACTCCGGGGTGGAGTGCGCCCGGCGCGGCTCGAACGCGCAACCTACGGCTCCGGAGGCCGTCGCTCTATCCAGTTGAACTACGGGCGCTGCTGGACGCGAAGTATACCGGCGGCCTTCTGCATGACAACCGGCATGCGTTGAGAGTTGCTTTCACGGCGCATCTGCGGAGATTGAACGCCCGCTGAAGGAACTGCTGCCATGAACCGTATCATCGATGCCGTTGAAAAAGACCAACTCAAACCCGAGATCGCCGCATTCCGCGTGGGCGACGGGGTTCGCGTGCATACTCGAGTTGTAGAAGGTGACAAGGAACGCATTCAGATATTTTCCGGGATCGTTATCGGTCGCAAAGGGCGCGGATTGAACGAAACGTTTACTGTTCGGCGCATTTCCTACGGCGAAGGAGTGGAACGCGTTTTCCCACTGCATTCCCCCCGTATCGCCAAACTGGAAGTCGAGAAGCAAGGCAAGGCGCGGCGGGCAAAACTAAATTACCTTCGCAGCCGCAAAGGCAAGGAAGCAACGGCCGTCCGGGAATAGTCAATTGTTGTTGTAGCGGCGGTCTTTGCCCGTCGTGATCGCAGGAGATTCCTCGACTCCGCTGGGAATGACAAAAAAAGGGTCATCCCGAGCGACCGCGAGGGACCTCTCGAGATTCATTCGAAGTTGTGAGATCCCTCACCGTCTGCGCGGTTCGGGATGACAATGGTGCGCCTGTACCGACTGCCGCGGCCACGCTCGGAGAGCGCCGCTACAAGTCGAATAGCAGGAGATTCCTCGGTTCTGCTCGGAATGACAGAAAGCGTCTGGACGCTTCGGAATAACCGTTTCCTTTGGGGCAAATTTTCTTGCGGAAATCCGCCACAACCATGGATAAAATCCGCTTGTGGGGCGGCGCTGTGGATTTCGCTATGAAAAAAAACTGCGGGCGCTCGGTCTCGTTCGCATAGCGGGAATCGATGAGGCGGGTCGTGGCGCGCTCGCCGGCCCAGTGGTCGCCGCCGCGGTTATTTTGCCGGAAAAATTCCGGCATAAGAAACTGAAGGATTCGAAACAACTCCTGCCGGAACTGCGTCAGAGCATTTACGACGAACTGGTCAGTCGGCAGGATACGATATGGTCCGTCGGAATTGTCGACTCGGTCGAGATCGACACGATCAATATTTTGCGCGCGACTCATAAAGCAATGCGAATCGCCCTCGAGGCTCTGCAGGCTTTACCCGAGCATGTTTTAATCGACGGACTCCCGGTGTCGCCTTTTCCCCTGCCGCAGACGGCCATTATCGATGGTGATTGTCTCAGTTTGAGCATTGCCGCTGCCAGCGTGATTGCCAAGGTCACGCGGGACGCTTTAATGCGTGATTTCTGCAGGCAGTTTCCGGAATATTGTTTCAGCCAGCACAAAGGCTACGGCACTTATCTGCATCTCACCAAACTTCATGAACACGGGCCTTGTCCAATCCATCGCCGATCTTTCGAGCCGGTGGCGCAGCCGCTTCTCGCGCTCGAAGGAATTATCTGAACATCTACAGATCGGAGCCCGCGGCGAAAAACTCGCCTGCGTATTCCTGAAGCACAACGGCTACAAAATCTTGTACCGGAACTTCCGGGCGCGCCGCGGAGGCGAAGTGGATGTGATTTGCCGGGATGAGGACACGCTTGTTTTCGTCGAAGTCAAAACGCGAACGAGCGAAGATTTTGGGCGGCCATTCGAAGCGGTGAACGTGGCCAAGCAGAGGTTGATTTCACGCGGCGCACTGGCCTGGCTGCAACTCCTGGACAATCCCGATATTCTATTTCGATTCGATGTCGTTGAGATAATCCTTAGCCGAGATGGGCAGCCGCGGGTAGAGCTACTGCGCGATGCTTTCAAACTTGCTCCGCCCTACATTTATTAGCGAAAGAGACGCTAGATCAGCAGTTCGTAGGAAAGAATGCTGAGGCAATAGATGGCAGCCGTTTCAACCCGCAGAATGATCGGACCGAGCGTGATAGGAGTACAGCCGTGCGAGCGAGCAAGATTAAGCTCGGCAGGCGTGAAATCGCCCTCCGGTCCAATGCACATCATGACGCTGCCAGGCCGTTCGCCGTTCTCGCGCTGGTAATCGGCGAGGACCGTCTTCAGATGCCTCGCATCTGATTGCAACGAACCAATCAGCTGAAGATCGAAGCGCGGGGCAGCGGAAAAGAAATCGCGCACAGATTTGGGCGGATGGACGACGGGCAACCAATTCTGACCGGATTGTTTCGCTGCTTCGATCGCGATCTGCTGCCATTTCCGCTGTTTTTCTGTCGCCATTTTCTCGCTAATGGTGACGACCGTTCGATCGGACAGAAGTGGCACCACTTCCGCGGCGCCGATCTCGACCGCCTTCTGCACGATTAGATCCATGTTTTTTCCTTTTGGAATCGCTTGCGCGAGCATAATTCGGCAGCGCAGTGGAGGCGTTCCTGTCTCCTGCAGCTTACGCAATCGAATTTCATTGCGGTCGATTGAGATGATCTCGGCCGTGACTTCTCGGCCACGGCCATTGAATGTCGCCACCCGCATCCCCGGCTTTAAACGCAGGACTCTGGCTGCGTGACGTACTTCAGCGCCGGTGAGAACAAGCGCTTCCGTATTCCACTTCTCGGGCGTGATATAGAACCGATGCATGGCCGCTAGTCATTTGCTGTCTTCATGGAACTTGCCCTCCCCTGCGGAAGCAGGCCCGAAAGTCGAGCAGCGTCAGCGAAAAAATTCCTTGGCCCGGTCAAAGAAACTTCGGTGAAGCGGCGTATTTTTTTCGTCGCACAGGGCAGAGAATTCCTCCAGTTTCGCGCGCTGCTCAGAGTTTAGTTGCGTTGGCACCTCCACCATAACGCGCGCCAGCAAATCACCGCGTCCGCGGCCGTCGATGTTGGTGATCCCTCTTCCACGCAACTTGAATATTTGTCCGCTTTGCGTCCCGGCGGGGACCTTTACATTGGCTTTGCCGTCAAGAGTTGGGACCGGCATTTCGCCACCAAGGGCAGCGAGGGTAAAAGGTATTGGCACCTCACAGTAAAGATCGTCTTCATCGCGTTGAAACACAGGATGCTCCTTGATATGGAGCACGACATAAAGATCTCCGGACGGACCGCCACGAATGCCGGCCTCGCCATTTCGCGATGAGCGCAGCCGGGAACCGTTGCCAATTCCTGCCGGAATTTTTAATTTGATCCGGCTGGCTCGCTCCATTCTCCCTTCTCCCTGACATTGGCGACACGGCTTTTCGACGATCTGGCCCGCGCCACGACAACGTGGACATGTTTGCGACACCTGAAAAAATCCGCGCGAACTGATTACCTGCCCGCGCCCCCCGCAGGTCGGACAATTGATTACGCGAGAACCCGGCTCTGCCCCGCTGCCCTGACATTTCTCGCAAGTGTCGAGCTTACGTACCTCGATCTCCTTCTCACTACCGAAGGCCGCTTCCTCCAACGTGATTTGCATGTCATAGCGCAAATCCGAGCCCCGCTGCCGGTCCTCCCCTCGTTCACCGCCCCCGCCGAAAAAGCTTTCGAAAATTCCGCCCGCTCCTCCACTTCCGCCAAACACTTCGCGGAAAATGTCGAATGGGTCGTGAAAGCCGCCCCGGCCGAAACCGCCGCCGCCACCTTGTGTAAATGCAGCATGCCCAAAACGGTCGTAGGCCGAACGCTTGTCCGGATCGATCAGCACATCGTAGGCTTCGCCGATCTCCTTAAACTTTTCTTCGGCATGCGGGTCGTCCGGGTTCTTGTCCGGATGGAACTTCACCGCAAGTTTGCGATAAGCGCGTTTGATTTCGTCTCCGCTGGCCGAACGCGAAACTTCCAACACCTCGTAATAATCACGTTTTGTTGTCGGCATTCAGGTTAGAGCAAATTGATTAAATGCTGGGCGATTCAGGATTCAAGGGGAACGAATGGATACGAGCAATCAGGCGGCCGGCCCGCTCGAGACAACGACGGTGGCCGGACGTAAAAGCCGATCTTTCAGGCGATAACCGCGGCGAGTCTGACGAATAACTTTGCCTTCGGGAACCTTGTCACTCGGTTCGTGCGCGATCGCCTCGTGCAGGTTCGGATCGAATTTATGGCCGACTGCTTCAATGGGTCGAAGTCCATTCTCTGTTAGGAAATCGTTGAGTTGCCTTAACACCATATTCATCCCGGCAAAAATAGGAGACTGCTCGCCTTCGCCCCGTGCCGCAGAGAGTCCCAGTTCAAAATTGTCGACGACCGGGACGAGGCGTTCGAGCAGCGAGCTATTGGCATATTTGATGGCGTCGTCGCGTTCCCGAGCAGAGCGCTTCTTGTAGTTTTCGAAATCGGCTTGGGTGCGCAAGGCCAGGTCGCGAAAGCGGTCGAGGTCGGATTGTAAACTTGTGATTGGATCGTCTGCTGCCTCGGAACCGGCGTCTGCATCTCTGAATCCGTCGCCACCGGCGGTGGGCGGCGGAATCTTATCTTCTTCCCGTGGTTCTGGAGTCGTCTTCTTCATGTTTTGCGAATGGCAATCAAGGTAATGTCGTCGTTTTGCGGATGCGCGCCGACGAAACTACGCAGGTCGTCGATCAGCCGCTTGACGATTGCGGACGCGCCACTGGCCGCGCTCGCGCGAACGGATTGGCTCATGCGCTCGACGCCGAACTCATAACCGTTGGTGTCCAGCGCTTCCGTCACTCCATCAGTGTAGAGGACGAGACAATCATCTCGCTCGAGCGGGATGGCGAAGTCGTTTGTGACCCTATCGAACACGCTCCCGCTGTCAATGCCGAGGACCATACCGGGGGGTTTTATCAGCTCCACCTTTTGCCCGGAGCGACGGTACAAAAGCGGCGCATCGTGACCAGCCCTCGAAATCGTGACGGAGCCGCTTTCAGGATCGACCACCAGATATGCCATGCTGATAAACATATCCTCTTTAATGTCGGGGTAGAGCTGGCGATTGACCGCACGTAAAACCTCAGACGGCGAAGATTTCTGTGGCGCCTGGCTCCGCAACACACTCCGGCAAATCGCCATAATGAGCGAGGCAGGCACACCCTTGCCGGAAACATCCGCGATCGCAACCCCCAATTGATGATCGTCGACCCTAATATAGTCGAAATAATCCCCGCTTACCTGTCGCGCAGGAATGTTAATACCGGCGATCTCGAACCCCGCAATTACTGGAGACTGATCGGGCAGTAAAATGCGCTGTATATCTCGGGCGATCTCGAGGTCGTGATCGAGCCGTTTTTTCTCATTCGCCTCCGAGTAGATGATCGCGTTGTAGAGGGCAAAGGCCGACTGCTCAGCAATAGACTTGAAAACAACGAAGTCGCTCTGGGAAAACGGGACTCCGGTCGGTCCATTGCCGAGGGCCAGCACGCCCATATTTTGCTTTCCATAGAGCAACGGAGTGGCCATGACTGAGGCCGTCCCGAGCGCTGTGTCTCGCAAATGGGCCAGCTCCGGTGCATCACGCACGTCATCCAGACAAATTGGCTGGGCGGTTGCCCACACCCTTCCGATAAGACCTTCCCCCCGGGGAACGGTTTGCGTTCGTAAGAATCCTTCCAGCGCGGAGGGTATAGTGGCCGCCTGTTGTAAAATATGCGCTGGTACTGGCACCAAAGGTGGACATCCTTTGGAGAGGAATACTGGCATCAACTTGTTCCCGGTGCGGTCGCTCAGATACAGGGCCCCTCCGTGCGCGTCCAAAATCCGAGTAGCACCTTCCACAATTAGTCGATGCAAATCATGCGGCTTGATCGTTTCTCGGAAGGCCTCGCCCAAGCCGTGGAGAAAATCGAAGACAAGCGTTTCCTCGACCTGGATCTCTTCCTTCGAACGCTCGAGCGCGCGAACTTTCCGTGCCTGCCGAATGGCAGTGAGAGCCCAACCGCCGATCGCGATGATCAGCAGCGCGAGAAAAACAGTCGGCCACATGGGATCAAGGCCAACTTACTTCGTCGTCGCTTTGCCGTGAAGGTCTTGCTTGAGGTAATCGAGAACGTCTTTGAACCGTGGAAAATTTTCCGGAGCGGCTTCGCATAAAGCCTCATGAGCCGCCAGCATTTCCTTGGCTTGCTCTTGTTTTCGCTCATCTGGGTCGGTTGCAGCTGCCGTTTTCTCCAAGGCCGAGCATTGCGGTGCACTTGTTCCATTGCTGGAGATTTGAAATAGTTGATCCAGGCCAAGCCCGGAAAGCAGTTCGCGGCTGCGTTGCCCGCAATGGACCACGCGAAGATGGCCGTGCCCGAGTTCTTTCAGACGCAAAGCAACGCCAGCCATTGTCCCCATGAATGTCGAGTCCATCATGGCGCAGTTGTGAAGGTCGATGACGAATTCGCGGTAGCCCCGGTCGACCATCTCCCGGGCGAATTCCTTGAAATTACCGCTGTTTAGAAAATTCCCCTTGCCCTCCACCCGCACCCAGACGGCAGGGCCGCTCACACCAACCTGAATTGACGATTCCACAGCTAACTAGAAAAAAATACCGGGTTTGACCGCGCCAGTCAAACCCCCTAATCCCATAGGAAAGAGCGTTTCTCAGCTACAATTCGGCCGTGTTCAATAAGTAAACAACGCCACGCCAGCACCTTTCCGTCATCGAAAAATTCATCGCCGATGATGCGAAACTCGCTGCGATTCGTCCCATGAACGTCACGGTATGCGACCTCTTTTGCCTGGGTAAAAGCCCTCAGTTTCTCCTGCTTGTACTCAAAACGGACCGTCACATCGGAGGGCCGTTTCGCCCTCCAGAAAAAATCAAAATACTGGCCATGGCGCTGGCGTTGGTCGGCACCCGTTACTGCTCCAAACAGACGATAGGACCGTTCAAAATTTAACGACGCTTCCTGTGCCACTGATTTTGAGCTCGTGCCAGACTTTCCCTTGGTCAGGCTTTGCAAATTACCGGATCCCGGACTTTTGCTGCCACGTATCGGCTGATCGGACAAGGTATAGATCTTGGTTTTTCGAAAGGAAAAATCCGGATCGAGTATCATCGGAAGCGACGAAACATGGGACGATGTTTTCGGTTCCGGTGGCGCCGCCGCAATACAGCTCGTCCCGAGCAGCAACGCCAGCAGCGGGTTAAATCGCATTATTCTTATAAGACGAGACCACCGGGTCGTGTCAATGCAGAGAGCGAAAGCCGTTTTCGCCCCGAGCCTCCTCAGGTAAATTCCCCGGTGATCCAGGTGCGATATGAACGCGGCGTGTTTCTGCCGGCGCAAGGCCTCTGGCTCGATCCGTGGGATGCAAAGAGCCTTGCCTTTGTCTCCCATGCACATAGCGATCACATTGCGCCGCATCGCGAAGTTATCGTTTCGGAGCGCACAGCGCGTTTAATGCAGGCGCGCCTGCCCGGCGATCGCAGGGAAATCGTATTGCCATTTGGTCAACCTACGACGGTAGGCTCACTGGAGATAACGTTGTTTCCGGCCGGCCATATCTTTGGTTCAGCGCAATTCTTTTTGCAGGCCGGCGCCGATTCCTTGCTCTACACCGGCGATTTCAAATTGCGCCGTGGCAAATCGGCTGAGCCAACGGAATGGACCTCCGCCGAGACGCTCATCATGGAAACCACTTATGGGCTTCCGCGTTATCGATTGCCGCCCACCGAGCAGGTTGTGGCGCAGATCGTCGCGTTTTGTCGCGATGCGATCGATAACGGCGAAGTCCCCGTTCTGCTTGGTTACTCACTGGGCAAGGCGCAGGAAATTTTGTGTGCCCTCGATGGAGCCGGCTTCACTCCCATGCTTCATGGGTCCGTTTATCGGATGACGCGCATTTATCAACAATTTGGACAGGCTTTCTGCGATTACGAACGCTACCAGCCGGACAAAGTCATCGGTAAGGTGCTTATCTGCCCCCCAAGTGCGAATCGCTCGCGAATGCTGGAGCGAATCCCGCGCAAACGTGTTGCAATGATCAGCGGCTGGGCGATGGATCCAAGCGCCATCTATCGCTACCAGGTCGATGCCGCTTTTCCGCTTTCCGACCACGCCGACTACGATGATTTGGTGCGTTACGTCGAACTTGTACAACCGAAACGCGTTCTCACGCTCCATGGGTTCGCTGGCCAATTTGCGCGCGATCTTCGCGATCGAGGCATTGAAGCATGGGCGCTGACGGAGGAGAATCAGCTTGAGCTGACGTTGGGCACGTTTCTCGCGCAGGCAAAGCCACCGAATTCGCCCGGCAAAAATGACAGCGATTTCAACGAGGCTGCTGTCACTGAGGGTGGCGCAACCACAGGCAAACCCTCTGAGTTTTATGCATTTGCCGAGGTCGGGGAACAGATCGGTGCGACTCCGGCGAAGTTGGAAAAGGTTCGTTTGCTTGCCGACTACTTGGCCGGACTAGACGAGGAACGATTGTCGATTGCTACCATCTACTTTACCGGCCGTGCTTTTCCACAGAGCGACCTGCGCACTTTGCAAGTGGGCGGCTCTGTCATTTATCGGGCCCTTTCCGCAGCAGCGAAAATCGGCGACGCGGAATTTCGTCGCATCGCCTACAGTCACGGCGACGCGGGAAAAACTGCCTTCGAAGCGCTGGATGGTCGCACGATTCCGGAACTCTTCACGCTGCCTCAGTCACACGAATTCTTTGGGAGGCTGCAGGCAGCGCGCGGCCCTCTGGGGAAAACAGAATTACTGCAAAACCGTCTGGCCCGCCTGTCTGCACGGGAAGGGCAGTACCTCGTCAAAATTCTGACCGGTGATTTGCGAATCGGGCTGCGCGAGGGCCTGGTCGAGGAAGCGATTGCAAAGGCATTCGCCGCGCCGCTCGATGACGTAAAGGATGCGAATATGTTGCTCGGCGATATCGGGCGCACAGCCCTCCTTGCCAGGCGCGGTGAACTCTACCGGGCCGAACTCTCACTTTTCCGCCCGATCAAGTGCATGCTGGCAAGTCCAGAACCAAGTGCCGAGGCGGTTTGGGCGCGGTTCAATGATGTCGCTTCCCGTGGGTCTTCCGGGCGCGCCGAGGATTTGCCGCCGGAAATGGCGACCGCCACAGTTTTTGTAGAAGACAAATTTGATGGCATTCGCGCACAGATACATTGCAGCTCCGCCAGGACCGAAATTTTTTCCCGCGATCTCAAGCGTATTACCGATCAGTTTCCCGATATCGCGGAACGCGCGCGCGATTTTCCCGCGGAAGTAATTCTGGACGGTGAGATCATCGCTTTCGCCGAAGGCCGTAAACTAACGTTTTTTGATTTACAGAAGCGACTCGGACGCAAGAACGAGAGCGCGGATTTGTTTGCTACCGCATCAGCCAATGTACCGGTCATATTTATCGCCTTCGATCTGCTTTTCCTTGAGGGCCGTTCGTTATTAAAAACGCCCCTGTACCGGCGACGTGAGCTCTTGCGTCAACTAGATTTGCCGTCGCAATTTCAAATTTCCGAAGTAGTCGCTGCAGACTCGGCCGACGCGATCGAGCGCGAGTTCAAGAATGCCCGGCTTCGTTCCAATGAGGGATTAATGATTAAAGATCCGGAAAGCTTCTACGCGCCGGGCCGCCGTGGAATGTTTTGGTTCAAGCTCAAAAAGGAACTTGCCACGCTGGACGTCGTTGTGGTCGCGGCGGAACTGGGTCATGGCAAACGCAATCACGTTTTGAGCGATTATACGTTTGCTGTGCGCGATGAGGAAACAGGCGAATTACTCCCCATCGGCAAGGCCTACAGTGGATTGACCGATGTGGAGATTGCGGAATTAACCGACCACTTCAAACGTAACACTATTGTCGATCGCGGAAGGTATCGCGAAGTGAAGCCAGACGTCGTGCTTGAGGTTGCATTCAATTCCATTCAACCAAGCAACCGCCACGCAAGCGGCCTGGCGTTGCGGTTTCCTCGGATAAAGGCTATTCGCCACGACAAAACCGTCGACGCTATCGACACGCTCAGCTATGCCCGTCAATTGGCAGCAGAGCAATATGATAAGGCAGCCGGCGATTTATCTCTCGGGCGCGGTTGAGGGGGAGGACGACGGCGACGCTGTCACGTTCGCGGCACCAGCACGGATAAGCCTCTTCCTCTCTTTTCTCGTCTCAGCTTCGGAATTGGGATTGTTCGGGGCCGAAGGAGATGTTGTTGGATTCGACGGGACTGGGAAGCGATGTTCGAGACCTTTCCGACGATCATCAGGTGAAGCCGAGCTTTCGCCAGGCGTTGCTGATGGCGCCGGACTGATTGTGGCGGACGGCATCGGCACAACCGACTGCTTTTCCAATTGTCGGGCGATGCTTTTAAACTTCCTGCGTCGTTCGTCAGGGGCGGGTCCCAGTGGTTGCCCCTGGGCCGCCGCCGGCGGCACACTTGTTTCCTGCCCAGGGGTAGTCGCTGCCACAGAGCTCGAAGCATTCGGTGTCGCTGACAGGGAAGGAGCTGAGGGGGTTAGCGCCGGCGGTCTCGCTTCGGGCGTAGCGGCGAAAACTGTGGCAGTCGGAGGCGCAACGGTTGTGGCCGCGCGAGCACCAGTTGAAGGAAGTGGCGTGATCATCGGTTTGTCAATCGCACGAGGCGTAAAAGCCGGGCGCGAAGTCACTTCTGGCTTCTCAGCGTAACCGGGAGCAGCACTCGCCGTCCTCGACGTCGCAGTTGCGGGTGGAGATGCTGCTATCGTTGCTCCGCTTGTCTCCGTTGGGCGAACAAATTTCTTAGGTGGGGCATCCGTCGGCGGAGTCGCCTCTGCTTTGATTTTGGCGCGCAGCTGCTCCGCTTCGCGTGTATTATCGATCGCGCCCCATCCTAAATCGACGCTGGCTTGCGCAATCGTTTGCTTGACCGTACGGGGCCGTTGCATCCCGCGTGCAGGTGCGATTACGGGTGCCGGAAATTGGACGACTTCACCTCGAACAATGGGCCGCTCTTCATTTGCCTGGATGCCAGCTTGCCGCTCGAGTCGCAAACGCTGAATGGGAATTCGGCTTTGCGCCTTCAGCTCATCATAGCTCGGTCCCTCATTAAGGATGCGACTGTTGGCGTAAGTGATTTTCGTAACGTTCGTCGTTTGATTGACAATTGTCGCGTTCTGCTGCTCGGGAAGGATGGCCCGCTCCATTCGTTGTTCCCCGAGCTGTTGCGCGCGGACAAAGACATATTGGTCGGGACCGACATCGTAATAACTATCGGACCAATTATGAATGCCATGCCGATGATCGAAGCGAGCCTCTGGCGGCAAGGGCGCCCAGCCAACGTATTCGCCACCTTTACGCCATGAAACCCAAGCCGGTGCCCACTCGTCGCCAGGCACCCAAATCCATCCTATCCCGCGAATGCGTGTCCAGCGTCCGTAATGATAAGTTGCCCAGCCAAACGGTTCGTCGGAAATCCACGTCCATCCCGCGTCAGTATAAACCCAGCGCCCATTCGCGTAAGGTCGCCACTGACTGCTGGCCGCTTCGCGCGGCCGATAAACATAACCGTAGTCGCGTGTCTCCAACCAGTCGCCGTAAGGCTCAAGCTCGCTATAGAATATCGAGTAAGAGCCACTCGGTTCGCTATCTCGCGTTGAGCTCGTTCTGTTCTCGCCAGTCGCACGCAGGTCAGATCGCGAATCTTGCCCCTCGCGAGTCGTTGCCGCGTTTTCCCGATCCTGGCGGAGGGCCTGCTCCCGTGCGTTGAGTTCCGCTGCACGTTGATCAAGCTGCTGGGTTTGCGCTTGCTGACGTTCCGTCGCCAGGCGTTGTTGGACTTCACGGTCGATCTCCGCGCGTCGCTCTTCATCGGTCTGCTGTTTCTGGCAGGCAACAAGCGACACGAAGACCGACAGTAACAAGATCGGGAAAATTTTGTTCATCGTTGCTTAGACCCTTGGCCTTTTGTGTTATTCGAAAAAACGATGCGCCAGTGGTCGCGTCTGGCCACCTCTTTTTACGGTGTCGTCGATGGGGCCGGCGTGGGAGTAAAACGGATCACAGTCGTCGACTCAATTCGGTCGCGATGCAGATTCTGCCAATTCGCGTAAATCGAAACCAAAGCAATTACGAGCACGACGGCGAGTATTGCTGCGAGCGCCCCCCTTGAGATGGGCCTGTCTTCGTCCCGGTCGTCTTTTTTATCCATCAATCGTTAACTTTGAGATTTCCTCCATCACACGTTGACTGATTTGCAGGTAAAGGTCTTTTCCTCGTCCACTGACATCGCCCTGGGTGAAATAGATTGGGTTGCCTACGACGACGGTGATTGGATGAAAGCGCAATCTGCCCCCGCCCCTTGGGAGCGCTTCGTGGGCGCCGAAGATTCGCATCGGCACCACCGGTGCGAGTGTTTTTGCGATGATAAAACCGAGCCCAGGCTGGGCTGGTTGCAAATCTCCGTCCAACGTGCGCGACCCTTCCGGGAAAACCAGGGCGGCTTCTCCGGCGCGCAAAATTCGCAGCAGAGCCTTCAACGCGCTGCGATCGCCTCTTTCCTGATCGACGGGAATGACGTTCACTTTGGGAAGAATGCGACCGAGAACCGGAATCTGTAAGAGCGTTTTGCGCGCGAGAAAATAAATCGCTCGCTGGCAGGCGATGCCGGCGAGTGGCGGATCGAGATAGCTCTGGTGATTCATCGCGAGAATGACCGGTCCAGTTTGAATCATCCTTTCCGGATGCAGAACACGGTAACGAAAAAAAACCTTTCCAATGAATTTGGAGAGGTTGTAGCCGACCCAGTACCACGGACTCATCGACGACTTGCAGCCGATTCAGTTTGCAGTCCGCGCTCCGTCAATTTGCGCAGGATTTCCTCGACTACTTCCCCGATCGCAAGGTCCGACGTGTCTATTACCTCCGCGTCGGATGCCACGATTAAAGGCGCGGTCCGGCGCGAAGAATCTGCTCGATCGCGAAGTGCGATCTCGTCCCGTTGTCCCTGTGCTCTGCGCCGATTGACTCGCACTTCCGGGGTAGCATCCAGAAAAAATTTGAAAGGTGTCTCCGGGAAAACAACGGACCCGATATCGCGACCTTCAATGACGACGTCGCGATCGGCCGCGCAATGACGCAGCTGCGCGTTCACAATTTCTCGGACAAGCGGAATCCGGCTTACAAATGAGACGGCGCTGTTGACATCGTCACCATAAAGATGAGCAGACGGATCGATGGTATCGATGGAAATATGCGCCTCGTCATTGATTACTTTGCAAACGAGGACCGTCTTTTCGGCGAACGCGACGAGAGCAGGATAATCTTCTACTGCGACTCCGCAGTCCAATCCTCGCCACGTTACCGCGCGATACATCGCGCCTGAATTGACGTAACAATATCTGAGCCGCTTCGCCAGAGCACGCGCGACGCTGCTTTTCCCCGAAGCGGCTGGGCCATCAATTGCAACCACATGATGCGCAGACATGAGAATCGGCGCAAAGGCGCGCCCGCCAGATTGGTGCGCGTGAACGGCAGCAAAAGCAAGCCCGCTACTGCTCCGCCATCGGAGTGAGGGAGAGCGAACCGATAACTGGAGTGCTCGCTTGAGCGTGCTTTGGGCTAATAAACTCTTCAATCGCCTTGGCAAAGCCCGGGTAGGAGACCTCAATGCATTCGGCGTCTTGAATGATGGTGTCGCCCTCGGCGAACAGACCGGCAATGGCGAAGGCCATCGCGATTCGATGATCGCCAAAACTCGCGACACGGCTCCCGCGCAGCGGGGCCGGCCCATGAACTTCCAGTCCGTCGTTGAGTTCGATGACCTGTGCGCCCATGGCACGAAGATTATGCGCGATGGCGGCGATGCGGTCCGTTTCTTTGACTCGCAGCTCTTGAGCGTGGCGGATGATTGTCGTGCCATGGGCGAGAGCGCCCGCGACAGCGAGGACAGGCAGTTCGTCGATCAACTGCGCAACCTCCTTTCCTTGGATGACCGTGCCCTTCAGCATCGCGCCCGTAACTTCGACAATTCCGCGCGGCTCGAGCTGATCCACATTTTCCACTGCTTCTCTCACTTGCGCGCCCATGCGAACGAGAACGCCCAACACTGGAGTGCGCGTCGGGTTCAATCCCAAATTGCGCACCAGAAGATGTCCGCCCGGTTGGGCTGCCGCTGCCGTAAGCCAATAAGCCGCTGAGGAAAGATCGCCTGGAATGTTGAAGTCTCTCGATTCGGGAACTTGTTCTCCGAAAATTCCAATCATTCCATTTTCGGCCCGCGTTGTCCGGACAAAGAAATAGCGAAGCATCAATTCGGTATGGTTGCGGGTCGGAGCGATTTCGGTCACCGTGGTTTTGCCCTTGGCAAAAAGCCCCGCGAGCAGAATCGCGCTTTTTACCTGCGCGCTGGCGACCGGGATCTCGTACTTAATGCCCCGTAGCGAACCGCCGCGAATTAGCAGCGGAGCGGTTTCCTCCGGGCCCTCGGCGACAATGTTTGCACCCATTCTTCGCAAAGGTGCAATCACCCGGTCCATCGGACGTTTGGATAAGGAGGCGTCGCCGACAAGCCTGCTTTCGAACGTTTGTCCTGCAAGCAGTCCGGCCATCAGCCGCATGGTTGTCGCCGAATTTCCGCAGTTAATCTCACGCGCGGGCGGGCTGAGGACCCTCTTTTTCCCGTGCACGATGATTGTATTGGGCTCAGGCTCATCAATCCTGATTCCCAAGCTTCGCAAAGCCTCAAGCGTTCGACGGCAATCGTCCGCGTTGAGAAATCCATCGATCCGGCAAACGCCGTTGGACAATGCCGCGATAATCGCCGCGCGATGGGAAATGCTTTTATCGCCGGGAACGGTGATTTCCGTATCGATGTGCGGTGCGCGTCTTACCCGAAGGTCCATTTGGTTTCAGTTGCCAGGCGCGCCCTGTGAGACGCGGAGGCACAGCATCCGATAACGGATGCGCTTGTCCAGCAAGTCGGAATTCGCCGCGGTGTTTAAGGCACCAGAAAAATCTTGTTCGTGTACGGGTCTTTTACTTCGGTCCCGGGCGGGAAACCGCGGACGTCGACATAACCTTGATTCGGGGCGTATGGGCTGGTGACAAAACCGGGTTTGTTTGGAACTGGGACTCCGTAAGGCAAATCGCCTTTGGTGGCGCGGGTAGTGGGCGAAGCTGAAGCTTCCGGCGGCGCGCTTTCCACCGTCGTAGTGTCCGGAGGAGGTGCTGGTGGTTGATTGGGATTGTAGGGCTGCTGAACGTTCTCGGTATCCAGCCGAGTGTTGGAATAGCGGGCCACGTGGCGGCCGCGGACTGGCGGTTCATCCACATCGCTGCAGGAAGCGAAAGCAAAAATGCCGAGGAAGAGCAGCCACGGTAAACGTTTCATAAGATCGATTGGACGAGAGCGATTCTTTGTAATTCAACCGCAAACTCCTGACAACCGCTAAATAGCGCGAATTGGAGCAGGTCACATTTTTGCAAATCATTTCGATCAATACATGTCGCTCGCATCTGTTGTTCGAATGTAGTGTGACTGATGATTTCTGTAGAGAAACCGATTTTGGTAGTGGACGACGACAATATTAGCCGGCGTTTACTCGTGCGTACGCTCACCGCCAGCGGATACCGCTGCGAGGAGGCGGCCAGTGGAATTGATGCGCTTGCCCGGTTACGGGACGAACCGCCAGCGCTGTTGTTATTGGATTATGACATGCCGGGTTTGGATGGCGCGGAAGTGCTCAAGCAAATGCGCGCCGATCCAGCGCCGGTAATCGCGCAAATTCCCACCATTATGCTGACTGGCCATGGCAGCGAAGAAAGTGAAGTGCTTTGTCTCGAAGCTGGCGCGGATGATTTTGTAACGAAACCGGTTCATCCAGCGGTCTTACGCGCGCGCATTGAAACTCAACTGCGACTGCGCTCCATGCGCGATCAGTTAATGAAACAGAACGAGGAACTGGAAGCGTGGCGCCAAAATCTGGAGCAGGATCTGGCGGCCGCACGTCTCACTCAACAATCCTTGATTCCTGCAAAACCGCTCGTCTTGCCTGGATGGGAAGTAGCCGCACTCTATCGGCCCGTCATTCAAGTCGGAGGCGACATTTACGGTTGGCTGCCAATGCGGGACAAACGAATGCTTTTCTGGATCGCTGACGCTACTGGTCATGGTGCGGCGGCGGCTCTACTCACAACCCTGGCAAAGTTGCTTTTCCATCACGCCAGTGTCGAAAACGAGCTGCCGGCAGAAATCATGCGCGCGGTCGATCGCGATTTTCGCAGTATCCTCGGAGCGCGCGTATTCATGACGGCGATGTGTGTCGCGCTCGATTTCCGAACGGGAGCGGCCAGTATCGTTGGCGCCGGTCACCCGCCTTTGCTGATAGCACGGCGCGAGGGCACTACGGAATCCATTTCGTCCTCATCGCCTCCTCTAGGATTAGTCTCGCGCTCGGATTTCACCGAGACCTCCTTGCAGCTAGAGAATGGTGATTTGTTCCTTTTGTACACGGACGGACTTTACGGGTCCCCTAACGGTCATCATCGCCGCCTGACGCCGGCCCATCTGGCGAAACGTTTGCACCCTGCGCCCCCAGATGCGGAATCGCTGCTGCGCCGACTTTGCCGCGACGCGGTGCCCTCCGCAAATGGCCAATCGCCTGCTGATGACATCGCCGCCCTGGCCGTTCGGAGACGCGACGGGCCAAATTAATTTTTTCAGAGGCAAAATTTAGTGTTGCCCTGCTCCGGTCTTCGGTATTAATGAGCCATCATGCCGAAAACCAAAGCCAAGAAATCTTCTTCCAAACGCAAGCCGAACGCAGCGTTCATGCGCCCCGTCCAGCCTGATGATAAACTCTCTGCCATTGTCGGCTCGAAGCCTATCCCGCGCTCCGAGTTGACAAAAAAATTGTGGGATTACATCAAGAAACATGGGTTGCAGGACAAAAAGAAACGAACTCAGATCAACGCTGATGATTCGCTTCGCCCAGTCTTTAACGGAAAGAGCCAGGTCAGCATGTTTGAAATGACCAAGCTCGTATCCGGTCACATCAGATAAACTTCTCAATATCGTAATCGGAAGCCCGGTGTCATTGCGCCGGGCTTCTTTCACTCAATCGGCCGACTTGCGTAAAGCGAGTCTTCGGCAGAGGGTTGTATGTGAAAAAATTGCTTGCTTGCAGTGTTGCCGTTTTCCTTTCGGCAGCCTTTGCCCATGCGGATCTCGATTGGCTGACGAACTATGACACGGCCAAGACGAAGGCGAAATCGGACAACAAGCTCATGTTGCTCGACTTCACCGGGTCGGACTGGTGTGGCTGGTGCAAGCGGTTGAACGCCGAGGTTTTCTCGAAGCCGCAATTTCAGGATTACGCGGCCAAGAACCTTGTTTTAGTCGAACTCGATTTTCCAAAAGCCAAACCACAAAGCGACGACGTAAAGAAGCAAAATATGCAGTTGGCCAGCCGCTACCAGATTGAAGGTTTTCCGACCGTGATTGTCCTCAATCCGGACGGTAAAAAGGTCGGTGAGCTCGGCTATATGGAAGGCGGCCCCGACGCTTTTATTGCTGCGCTGGAGAAGTTGCGAAAAAGCTAGCGGGCAAAGGCCGGCTCATTCTCCGTAGAGGTCAAAGTACGCTCCAGAACATCGGCCAGATCACGCCTGGTGAATGGCTTCGGTAATGCCCCGCGGAAACCGTATTGCAAAAATTCGGCGAGCGCGGCTTCGTCGGAATAGCCGCTGCAAATTATCGCCCTTACGGCCGGATTGAGTTTGCGCAGACGCTCAATCGTAGCCAGGCCGCCCATTCCGCCGCGAATCGTTGCATCCAGGACCACCGCTTGGAACGGTTGACTTCCCCGCATCGCTCGTTCGTACGCTTTCACTGCTTCGGCGCCATCCGGTACGGCCGTGACTTCATAGCCAAGCGAGGTGAGCAATTGAGTGGTGAGATCCCGAATTCCTTCCTCATCATCCATCACCAGGATGCGCGCATTCTCCGAACGAAATGACGAAGTCAAAGCTGCTTTCCCATTTTCACCCGGTGCCGCGTTCGTGGCCGGCAGGTAAAATGCGAATGTCGCGCCCGCAGCGGAGGATTGTTCGAGGTGTAAGAGTCCGCCATGCTTTTTTACAATCGAGAAACTGATCGACAGGCCGAGTCCACTGCTCGCAGATTTGGTTGTGAAATAGGGGTCGAAAATTTTTGTGGCAAGCTCTTCCGGAATCCCGCTGCCTTGATCGGCGATCGCCACCTTGACATAGCGACCTCGTGGCAGGAGCGCGCCCGGTTTGTCGTCGAGCTCGACGTTTTGAGCACTGATCGTCACCGTCCCACCATGCGGCATTGCCTCCCTCGCATTGATCATGAGCGCATTCATGACCTGCTCAATTTGCGCCAAATCAATCTCGGCGGCCCACAGATGCGCGGGAATATCGATCTTTGCCCGCAAGTTGGAGCCGTGAAGGGAGAAATTCGCGGCCTTGCTCACTAATTCCGAGATGACCGCTACTTTCTTCACCGGCGCGCCCCCTTTCGAGAATGTCAGTAACTGACTCGACAAATGGGCTGCCTGTTTTGCCGCTTGCCCTGCTTTAGCCAAACACGTCAGTAAATTCTCTTCATCGGGTGGCGCCTCGAACTGCGCCAGGCCGATGTTTCCGGAAATGACGGTGAGGATATTGTTGAGATCATGTGCGATTCCGCCGGCCAAGGTGCCGAGCGACTCCAACTTACCGGTCGTTAATCGATCGTCTTCGGTCCGCTTTCGTTCCGTGACGTCGCGGAAGAGGGCCGAAACGCCGCCGCCGCTCGGGTATGCATGGACCTCCAGCCATTTCTGGCCTTTCGGATCGCATGTTTCGAATTCAATTGCCTCCTGCTTTTGCAAGACATGGTGATAGCTCTTCTCGAAGGCGGTGCCGCGGAACTGTGGAAACTTTTCCCAAACCTCTGCCCCCAACAATTCATTGCGCGAGCCGCAGAGCAATAATTCAGCGCCGGGGTTGAGATACGTAAATCGTCCCGAAGCGTCGAGGGCGACGAAACCATCGGTAGTATTTTCGAGGATATTTGTCATCGTTCGCGCCGACTCTTGCAACTCACGACGGGCTTGATTGCGCTCGACCAAATTCCGGATCTGACGTTCAGCCACAGACAAACGGACATTCAGCCGCGAAAGATCGATCGGCTTGGTCAAGTAATCGTTAGCACCGGCTTCCAGCGCCTGCTCGAGGTCCTCGCGATCTCCTTTGGCTGTGACCAGCAAAATGAACATTTCGTCGCCATCCGGGCGAGTGCGAAGCTCGCGGCATAATTCAATCCCGCTCTTCCCCGGAAGCATCCAATCGAGAATAATGAAAGGGAATTTTTCCGCTGCCAATACGCGTTCCGCGTCCTCGGCAGTTGCCAGCGCCGTTACTTCGTGACCACGTAAAGCGATTAGTTTCCGCAGCGTTTGGCGGCTATCATCTTGATCTTCGACCAGGAGAATCTTCATTCGTGAGGAATCGCCTCCGCAGAGTGGTCCGGTCTCCAATGCCCCTTCCCAGCCTCCCAACGACGATCGAATTCCTATCTGAGCAGGATAACTGCCAAAATGGCGCTTCCCTGTGTCCAATTACCCTGAATTCCGGGCGGATTTCTTGCTTTGAATGTTGGCTCGCGTAAATAACGGCAGTCTCTCTGCGCTAACCGGTCATGCATCGAATTTTATTCAGCCTTGCCTCGATTGCTTTCGCGTCGCTCACCCTCGCGCAGGAGGCTCCATCCTCCTCCCCGACGGCGAAGCCGGTTGCGCCGCCAGAACCCAAGCTCACCGTCAGTTCCGTTCAGGTCGAGGGCCCTTACATCGCTCTTACTTTCGATGATGGCCCGAGTGAAAAGCTTACACCCCGCTTGCTCGATTTACTCGCGCAACACCATATCCATGCCACTTTTTTTGTTATCGGCGAAAATGTCGTCCAGCACCCGGAAATCGTAAAACGTGCTGCACGTGAGGGTCATGAGATTGGAAACCACAGCTGGTCTCACCCGAATCTGGCAAAAATGGCTGATGACGGCGTGCGGAGCCAAATTAAGCGCACGGAGGAAGCGATCACGGGCGCCACGGGCGCTCGACCGATACTGCTGCGCCCGCCCTATGGTTCGCTCACCTCTCATCAGAAACGTTTCATTCATGATGAACTCGGCTACCAAATCGTGCTCTGGGATGTCGACCCACTAGATTGGAAGCGGCCTGGTCCAAGTGTCGTTACCAACCGCATCCTGAAAGAAACACACCCAGGATCCATCGTCCTCTCGCACGACATTCATCCGGGTACGATCGAAGCGATGCCTGCGACGCTAAATGAACTCGAAGCCAAAGGGTTTCAGTTTGTCACCGTCTCGGAACTCTTGCGCATGGCGCGAACGCAACCATCTAAGACGATGAGCGCCTCGAAGGGGCCAAGTCCAACGCCAGCAGCGGCGATCCCGGCGCCTTCGCCAAACGGGTAGGCATGATTGCCGATCACTTTTTGCAGCTCCGAACCGATCTCGAAGCTGCGCTGATCGGTTTGCTCCGTCTGGTTGCGGAAATTAAGCAGGACACGGCAACGGCTGATACGCTTCATGGCCTGCTTGGTAACATTCGCGAGCCCCTACTCTTTGTCGTTGTCGGGGAGGTAAAAGCGGGAAAATCGTCGCTCCTCAACGCGCTTTTTGGGCGTGAATTTGCCAAAGTCGATGTGCTGCCGGCGACAGACCGCGTTTGCATCTTCCGTTATGGGTCTGAAGAAAAAACCGTCGAGGTCTCGCAACAATTAATCGAGCGTTATCTCCCGATTGATTTCCTGCGCGATTTTAATGTCGTCGATACCCCCGGCACCAATACCATGGTGGCGGAACATCAGCGCGTGACCGAAGAATTTGTGCCCCGGGCCGATCTGGTGCTTTTTGTCTTCTCGGTTGTGAATCCATGGACGCAGTCCGCCTGGGATTTCCTCTCTTTCGTGCAACAGCGTTGGCTGAAAACGGTTGTTTTTGTCTTACAGCAGGCAGACTTGCGTGACCCCTCCGAAGTCGTTGTCATTCGGCGACATTTGGAGGACACCGCGATGCAACGTCTTGGATTTGTTCCGCCGATTTTCGCGGTTTCAGCTCGGCAGGCACTACTCGCTCGGACGAGTTCCGTCGATGGTAAAAAAATGTGGCAGGAAAGCCAATTCGCTGCGCTGGAAGAACAGATCGATTTCATCGTCTCGGATTCCAGTGCGAGCATGCGCAAGCTGCAATCGTCCTGGCAAACAGGCCAGATCGTGTTGAGCGAGATCGCTTCCGAAGTGCGCCAGGCGTTCCGGGTAATCCAACGCGATGAAGACCGGCTCGAACGTGTGACCCGCTTTTTGCAATCGCGCCGCGATCAGACGCTCCGACAAATACATGGCTTCGTGCGCGGCATAGAACAAGCCTGCAGAGAGTGCGCAAACCAAGGCGCCCGCTTACTGGAAGAGCGGCTGACGTTCTGGGCGACGGTGAAAATGATTTGGCGACGAAACGATTGGCAACGGGATTTCCAGGGTGAAATGGAAACAAAGTTGCGCCAGATCGTACAGCCTCAGATCGAACATTCGGTGCAATTGCTGGAGTCCGATCTGCGGGGAATCTGGCCGCAATTACAGGACATGATCGATACTCAGTTCGGTCGCGACGCCAAAGAACAGGCTCCGCGCACAGGACCCGATTTCGCCCAACGTCGCCGTGAGCTCCTGCAATCGATTCAGCTTACCTTGGCGGAACGAATCAATGGCCGTGCGATTGAAGAACAACTTGCCGTGATTTTTCGTCAAACCTCCGATCGTCTGCGGATCCCAGCAGGAGTGGTTGCCGCGGGAGGTCTGGTGGCGCTGATTGCGGCCATGAGCAGTGCCGCCATTGCCGATGTGACCGGGGTGCTGGCTGTCTCGGCAGCGGTACTTGGCACATTGCTGGCCCAGCGCCAGAGAAGGAAGATTTTGCAGACCTACTCCGACCAAATGAACGCGAAAAGAGCGGAGCTCGTGCGCGCGATCGAGGAGCAAATTGTTCAGGCAATCGAACTCTTTTACTCAGAAATTAATGCGGCCTTTCAAACGCTCGCCGCGTTCTGCGCCGCGCAACGCGAACGGCATCAGCCGTTGATCGATCGAATCAGCGAGTTGGAAGGGATGTTCGAGCGGCTCCGGCCACGATTAAACGCTAAACCAGCTGTTTAATGCGCGTTGCCGCTTCCCTTTTGCACGAGGCGTTCCTCGGCCTGGCGTTTGGCGATGACGAAATGATTGTTGTCGCCATAGTTCCGCCACGGTCCCGGAGGAACGTCACGCACTTCAACAAACTGCCAGTCGGTTACGTCTGTCGGCGAAAGACCGAGATAATCCCGCACGGCGGGTGAAACATCGAGGCCTGCACCGCGATTCAGATTCGGTTTAGGCCGCTCGTTTTGAAAGACATATTGGAAATGATCGGTACGGAATGGCCCGCAATCTTCCCATTGCGCGTAACAGATGCGGTTGCCCTTGCGAATGGCAATCCAGCGGTCCTTGCAAACCGACTTGCCTGGCTCGGTGTACGCCTGTTTGAACCAGGGAATAACCAGCGGCGCCTCCGGTTTAAATTGGCCATGCGTGACGTCGTTATAGGGCAGGGCGCAATAGAATGGGTTCTGGCGAGGAACGAAAGAAACAGGGACGTAATTGCGCCGCGCGGAAGAATCAGGATTATCAAAACCTCCGTAATTCGATGTCCAGTTCGCATCCCACGAGCTCTTCTGATTAGGCACGGGATTATTGCCCCCGGCTTGTTCCCCGACCCAAAAAACGGTCGTGACAATGTTGCTTTTCCAGGCGTAGCGCGTCGTTGTATTCGTGCGCGACGCCGTCGGCACAAAAACCTGCGGCTCCACTTTTAATAACGCCTGCTCACGTAACTTGCGGGCGTATTTGGCGAAATCGGCCGCACTCTCGTAAGGCGATTGCGCACCCACGCTACCGACGCCCACAAGAGCCACGACGACTAGAAGAGAGCCTTTCCCCATTAGCTGGCAGGTGTTTATCCGAAAAATCATCCCCCGGCAAGCGGTTTCCCATATCGAGAAGTCGCAGCCAGAAGGCTATTTATCTGCATAAAGCAGCATCCATTCCAACCTTCATCCTCTCGAAATGAGAGTGTCGCGGCGAAAATGAATATCGTCCAATTTCGGATAATCCAGCGTGTAATGTAGTCCGCGGCTTTCCTTTCGCAGGAGCGCGCTATCCACAATTAATGCGGCGACAGTGGCGAGATTGCGCAACTCCAGGAGATCGACAGAGATTTTGAAGTTCCAATAAAAATCATGGATTTCGCGCTGCAGATTGCGCAAGCGCGACGCCGCGCGCTGCAGACGCTTATCGGTGCGGACGATGCCCACGTAATCCCACATTAAACGCCGAATTTCGTCCCAGTTGTGGTAAATCACGACCAGCTCGTCAACGTCCTGGACATTGCTCGCGACCCACTCCGGTACGGCTATTTCTTGAATATTGCCCAGAGGTAGCTCGCGCAGCGACGCGTCGCATGCGCGCTTTGCCACAACGACTCCTTCCAACAATGAGTTGCTCGCCAGACGATTTGCGCCGTGCAATCCGGTGCAGGCCACCTCGCCAATTGCGTACAATCCGCGCAGCGTGCTCGCTCCGTTCACGTCAGTCTTAATCCCGCCGCATTGGTAATGCGCCGCCGGCACAACCGGAATCGGTTCGGCGCTCATATCGATGCCGAGCTTCAATAATGTTTCGAAAATATGCGGGAATCGCTCTCGAACGAATTGAGCGGGCTGATTTGTAATATCCAGATAAACGCATTGCGCGCCACTGCGCTTGATCTCGGAATCGATGGCACGAGCAACAATATCCCGCGGTGCGAGCGATCCGCGCCCATCGTATCTGCGCATGAAGTCTTCCCCGCGGCCGTTGCGTAAAATCCCACCCTCGCCCCGCACTGCTTCTGAAATGAGAAAAGAACGCGCCTCCGGATGGAACAAACATGTGGGGTGGAACTGAATGAATTCCATGTTCGCGATGGTGGCGCCCGAACGCCAGGCAATGGCCACGCCGTCTCCGGTGGCGATCGTCGGATTGGTTGTATAGAGATAAACCTTTCCGCAGCCGCCAGTCGCGAGCACAACCCGATCGCTGCGAATAGTTTCTACTTCGCCCGTTTTCTCATTGAGCGCGTAAAGGCCGAGGCAACGATCTTCCGCGGCGAAACCCAGTTTGGCGGCGGTAATCAAATCGATCGCCATGTAATTCTCCAACAATTGCACCCGGGAGGATCGGGCCAGTTCGGCCAGCAATGCATTTTCAATTTCCCGGCCAGTCACATCCTGCACGTGCAAGACCCGCCGTTTTGAATGACCGCCTTCGCGCCCGAGATCTGGTTCGCGGTGTCCAAATACGTCTCGCTCGTCGAAATGGACGCCGACCTCTACCAGTTCGCGAATCGCTTCGGGCCCCTCGGTTACGATGGTGCGGACGGCTTGTTCATCGCAAAGCCCTGCACCCGCTTCGATTGTATCGCGGACATGCAGTTCAAAAGAATCCTCGTCGCTTGTCACACAGGCGATTCCACCTTGAGCCCAGGCCGTGTTCGAATCGCTTCCTTTGCGCTTGGTGATCACGGCAACAGATCCGTGCCGCGCTGCTTTGAGGGCAAAACTCAGGCCGGCGATTCCGCTCCCAACAACGACGAAATCAAATTCCTTCACGCCAGCCGAAGGTTATCGATCAGCCGGGTTCGGCCAACGAAAACCGCTAGCGCGAGCAGCGCGTTGGGCCGCAAAACCATCAACGGCTGCAAAGTATCCGAATCGACCAGGCTCAGGTAATCGATTCGCGTACTCTTGCCTTCCGCGATTACCTGCTTCGCCTTTGCGATCAACTTTTCAGCCGATGTTTCGCCGGCTTCGGCCAATTTCTGCGCAGCAAGCGCCGCGCGACGCAATAATGCCGCCTCGGCGCGCTCGTCGCTGCTCAAATATTGGTTGCGCGAACTGAGCGCTAATCCATCCTTCTCGCGGACGGTTGGCACACCGATAATTTCAATCTTGAAATTCAAATCCCGGACCATGCGCCGTACTATTGCGAGTTGCTGGTAATCCTTTTCCCCAAAGATCGCCCCGTTTGGCGCGAGCAGGTTAAAGAGTTTGGCCACCACGGTGCAGACCCCACGAAAATGCCCGGGCCGCGATGCGCCGCAGAGGGTGGAGGAAAGCGCTGTTTCGTTCACCGACACGGATTGATCATTGAAATACATCTCCCTCGCCAGGGGCCGAAAAAGAAGGTTCACTCCAGCCGCGCGACAGATTTTTTCATCCTCCAACGCAGGGCGCGGGTACTTTTCAAAATCCAAGCCAGGCTCGAACTGCAGCGGGTTGACAAAAATGCTGACTGCGACCTCTCCGTTTTGCCCGGCGTGCCGACGCGCGACACGAATGAGTTCTTCGTGTCCGCGATGGAGCGCACCCATCGTTGGAACGAGAACGGAACGCCTTTGCCGTGCGCGGGAGCGCGCGTGCGCATGCGCGCTCGCAGCTGTCTCAATGATCTTCATCGCGGGTCGAGCCAGATCGCCTGACGGCCAACGGCAAAGCGCTTGTGTCCGAAATTTTTCCAACCAGCGCCTTCGGCCAACGAACGCAGCTCGCGAAAACTGAAGGCCCTCGCAGCAGAAACTCGTGCATCATTTCGCGTCATTGATTCCGAATAGGCAAATGCCGTCAGCAAATATATGGCTGCGCTCAGCCAGCGCGTTCTTCGCAAATCCGCGACCAGAACCGCCCCGCAAGAAAGTTCACGGCATCGTTGCAAGACCCGTAGCGCATCTTCCTCACTGAAATGGTGCAATGCGAGCGAGAAGAGAACCACGTCGTACGGCTCTTTCGACTCCCACTCGAATAAACTCGACGAGGCGAAATTTATCTCCGGCCGATTGAGATTGAAACGCCGCGCAATCGCGATGGTGGAGGGTTGTTGATCGACCGCGTCGATGGTAACACGCACACTCTTCGACCGCGCCCAATCGACGATCAGCCCCGGAATATCGCCTGAACCGGTCGCCAGATCGAGAATCCGAACACTTGTATTTCGCTTCAGCCAACGCGCGAGGAAATGCCGGATCAGACGGTGACTGCCAAACCAACGATTAAGCGATCGCAGATTGGCCAGATCGCGTTCGAGCTCGAGCGAAACCGGCTGTGACCGATCCATCCATTCCGGCGCCGCCGGATTGAACTGCCGCTTCATCGCGGATGCTACTCAGCGAGGAAACCTTTCCATGAATCGGGCAATAAAGCGGTCTCGACCTCGCTCCCGATGCGTCCTTCAAATTCTGGGCGGAAGCTTGTGCTTGTCCCGTAAACCATAATCGCATCTTCGCTCCCCTCTACCCGTACCGCATGCGCCACCCCCGGCGGAATGACGACACCCACATTGTTGACCCCGCGATGATTGTCGCCATCGACAAAAAAACGCATTAGGCGCGGCATCAAGCCCGCCCGCACATCCCGCAGAATCATTTCGATCCGGCCCTGAACAAAAAACATCATGTCCCACTGCTCCATTTCGTATTCGTGACTAGAGGCAGCATTCCCGCCGAATTTTCGGCGCATCCATTTGGCCGGATCTTCACCCGCAGGAACATAGGGCGGATGAACATGAAATCCTTTTGCCGTATTCGGAAACATCCTCGCAGCCGCCCATTGTTCGGGCCAAAACTCCAGCTTGCCGACCACGCCCTCCGTGCGCCGGGCCATCTCGCCGAATAAACCGCGATGTCTTTGGGAATGAATGGTCCGCGAAAAAATCTCAACGCCTGGGATCCAAACGCCTGCAAGGTCGGCGCGATCGGCCGCAATGATTTGGCCGGCATCGACCCCCACGGTCGCAAGCCGCTCGGCCAATGAAGCGGCGCTGTAGTCTCGCATGCTGAGGGCGCTGGTTGCGCCGGGCTGCAGACCCCGCCAAAGATTCTTATCGGATTTTGCCACGAGAAACGGGAGAGATGCTTAGCGAGAAATCGCCTCGTTCGCGAGAAAGATTTGGATTGTAGAATGGGTCATGGCGGAAAATGTCCGGCCACCGTTGAGCAACACCGGGACAGGAGGAAATTTTCGTTTCGTTGGCAGATATTCGGCGAACTTCTGCATATGGGATAGCGATTGTACGAAATCCGATGTCTCGTAGTCTGAGGCAAAAGTTCACACCAGCGCAGACCGGCCACAAATCGTTTTCGTCGAAACCACCGATTTTTTCGAAAATCACGCGACGCGTAAGGAGGCAGGAGGCGCTCAGCGCACTGTAGTTGCGAATAACCTGCAGTTGTCGGTTTACCCCGGGATGATCGCGAGCAAAACCGGCGAAAGCGCCTTGTGCCTTCCCGTCCGGTGTCAGGACAAGCCCGGCACTTTCTACCATATTGGTCGAAGTCAGAATGCGCGCCCCGACGGCACCAACTTCTTGATTCGACAATTGCTCCGCCATGAGGAACGCCCAATTTGTCTCGAGCGGGTCGAGGTCGTGATCCAAAAAGAGCAGCCAGCTGCCTGACGATGCGCCAAGCACAGCGCGAGGCATCGCGGCAACTACTTCCAACTCCGGAAACTCCGTTCGGGCGCGAATCCTTTCCACGTCCCGTTCGCTCCCGCCCATCACCGCAATTGTCAGTTTCTCCGACCCAACCTTGCGGCGCACTCGGTAAGCATGCGTTTTCCAGTCAATCGTCACGCGACCATTCTCGCCTCCGCGGACCAAGTGTTCCTCTACTGCGCGACGGCCGGCTTCCAGCGCACCGGGTTTGCGCCGAATGTTGTGGGCGGTTGATTGTGCCGTGCGCCGCCAATGATACAAGATGCGCGGTATGTGCCGGATGCGCTGGGTTCTTTCCGAGACCCGCAACAGGAGATCGTAATCCTGGGCACCATCGAACTCCGAACGGAACCCGACGCTGGCAAGGGTGCGTTTCATCACAACGAGGTGACCAAGATAGTCGTAGGAATTAAAAAACTCCGGCGCCCAGTCAGGTTTAAACATCGGCGAAGCAAAACGGCCATCGACGATTTTATCTTCGTCGGAGTAAATTAGATCCGTTTCTGGTTCTGTTTGCAGAGATTCCACCACCCGAAAGAGCGCATCGGCCTCGAGCAAATCGTCATGGTCAAGCAGCGCGATCCACTCGCCGCTGGCATGGGAGAGAGCGGTGTTTAAGGCCGCTGAAATCCCGCGATGTTCCTTCTCCTTAAAAACCTGAATTCGCGATTCCTTTTGTGACAAGCGCCAAGGCGCGATAGGGCTCTGCCGAGAACCGTCATCGACCACAATCAATTCCCAATTTTCGTAGATTTGCCCAATTACCGACTCGATTGCTTCGGATAAAAATCTTTCATCGGGATCGAAAGTGGGGGTGAGAATTGATACGAGCGGCCGATAAGAAAATCTACGCTCCTGCTCGCGCAGGGAGTTGATCTGTTGCGTGGTAACGCGGTGTCCTTGCAGCCACCGCTCGTATTCAGTCGGTTCCCCTGAGCCGCTGTCGCGGGAGCGATTAAACCACCGCCAGGGATAGGTCAGCAATCTGAGGGCGCGTCCTTCAGCGCTGCGCTGCAATCGACGATGCTGTTCTTTCAGCGCCTGCAAATCGCGCTTTACGTCTTTGAGGCGCAACAGCTCTTCCTCAAGCCGTTCGATATGCTCTTGGGCTGCTCTTAGTTCATCGAACTCCACCGGCACAGTATATTGATTGAAGCGGCGCTCGGGCAAACGTACGCTGCGCGCCGTTCCATGGTCGACTATGGCACATATCTTCTTTATCGCGCGGGCATCTGGCTTGTAGCCCTGCTACCCCTGCCACTCCTCTTTGCCATCGGACAGCTGGCCGGTACCTTGGCCTGGCTGATTTCGCACCGATATCGCGCGCTCGCCTTGCGCAATGTGCAAATTGCCTTCGGAAGAACATTATCGCACCGCGCAGCCCGCCGATTGGTGCGGCGACATTTTCAGCAGCTAGGGGCGAATCTGCTCTGCAGCGTGAAATTTACCGAAATGCCAATCGCGAAAATTTTCGAGCGCGTCGAACTGGAAAATTTCGAGCCTCTCGAAAGTTGTTTTCGAAAAAAAGAGCCGGTGGTCCTCCTCCTCAGCCACGTTGGATTATGGGAACTTTCCGCTCAATTGCTCCCACACGTCGTTCCGGAATACCGGAAATCCACCATTTACCAGAGACTGAGAAACCCTTACATCGATCGACATATCCGCGCCGCCCGGGGCCGATTCGGTCTCGACGTATTCGAGCGAAGCGAAGGTTTCGGAAAGGCCATCGAATTACTCCGCAGCGGCGGAGGAATTGGAATCCTGTGCGATCAACACGCCGGCGATGGTGGAATTTGGACTCCTTTTTTTGGCCGGCTGGCATCGACCACGCCATTGCCGGCGCTGTTGGCCCGACGGACCAATGCGCACCTCCTGGCAATGGCGGTCAACACGAGCGGTTTCGCGCGGTGGCGAGCGGTTGTGGAAGGACCCCTGCGTCAGGAAGGCGAATCGATCGAATCGGTCACGCTTCGGACAAACGAAATCATCGAAAAGCAGGTGAGGCGCGCGCCGGAGGATTGGTTTTGGGTACATGATCGATGGAAAACTCCGTACCCGAATTTTCTGCTCGCCCGATACAAGCGAGGAGTGTTTTCGCCACCTAACACAAAGTTGCAGCCGTTCCGCATTTTGGTTCGTAGCAGCAATTGGCTGGGCGATGCAGTGATGAGCGTGCCAGCCGTACGTGCGATCAAACAGGGTCGACCGGATGCTCATGTTACAATTGTGGCGGCGAAAAATATTGCTGCCTTCTGGAACATCATTCCCGAAGTCGACGCCATTATTGCCTTGCCTCGAAAAACGCTTTTTTCTTCCGTCCGTTTATTGCGAAAAGAACCGCGTTTTGATGTCGCGATTCTTTTTCCCAATTCATTGCGCAGTGGACTGGAAGTCTTTCTCGCGGGCGTACCGCGGCGGGTTGGCTTTAGCGGGCACTGGAGAAATTGGCTCCTCAACCAACGGCCGCGACAGACAAAAGCACGAGGGATTGTCCATCAGAGTTACCGGTATCTCGAACTTGCCAGCACCGTCGGGATAAAGGTGCGGCCTGAGTTTCCAGCAGCCAATCCGCTCAAGTATCAGGGCCGGCCTTTTCGGTTTGCGCTCTGCCCGGGAGCGGAGTTCGGACCGGCCAAGCGCTGGTTGTCCGAACGCTTCGCCGCGGTAGCAAAACAAATCGCATCCCAGGTTTCAGCGCAGTGGTTCCTTTTCGGGACTGAGAACGATTTTGTTGTCGGCCACCAGATCGCCGAAGTCGTCGGCGAGCGATGCTCTAATCGCATAGGCCAGACGACGCTCGAGCAGCTCATCCAGGAATTACGCAGCTGCGATCTCTTGCTTACCAACGATACGGGCACGATGCATCTGGCAGCCCTTCTGGGGATTCCGACAGTCTCAATCTTCGGATCGACCGAGCCAAAGCGAACTGGCCCACTGGGCGTCGGGCATCGTATTTTGCGGCGTCACGTCGAGTGCAGTCCTTGTTTCCTGCGGGAATGTCCGCTCGATTTTCGTTGCATGCGCGAAATTACGGTGGCGGAGGTTACTACGGCTATTCTCCAGATGATTCCACCAGACGTGCCCGGGATCGCTCATCCCGGTTAGCGTTGCTTTTGCGCACCGGTTCGCAAATCATTCCGATCGCATGACAGGTCCTGACGCGCCGCGGATTCGCACCGAAGTTCAGGTGATGTTTTTCGACACCGATTGCGCCGCAGTGGTGCATAACATCGCCTATTTACGCTTTGTCGAAGTGGCACGGACACTACTCGCCGAGCAACTCGGACTGGCCTTACGCGAAATGGCGGAAACGCAAATATACCCGGTGGTTGTTCGAACCGAAATTGATTATCGTTCCGCCGCCAAATTGGGCGACAATCTTGTGATCGAAGGATGGCTCGATCAAATTGAACGGGTGCGGTTCTGGTGTGCATTTCGAATCACGCGGGCGAGCGACCAGACGCTTATTGCCGAGTGCCGCCAAATGCTGGCCTTGATCGAAATGCCGGGGGCAAAACTGCTGCGATTGCCGGAAACTTGGGAGCGATATCGGGTTGCCGCCCGCAGCATCGATCGAGAATGACCGCAGGAAGCCGCGCGTTGCGCGTCGGGGAAGCGCTGCTCGAGGCGAGAGTGCTACCGCCGCCGCCAACTCGGCACGCTCTTTTTGCCATTGTCATCGCGATTGCTGCGCTGGTGCATTTCGGGACCGTCTACTGGGGCGACCTCTATAGTGAAACCGAGGGTCAATATGCGGCTGCGGCGCGCGAAATGTTCGAGAGCGGCCATTACCTGTTGCCGACGAACGACAGCATCCCGCGGCTGCAAAAACCACCGCTCCTCTACTGGCTGATCGTTGGAAGTTATCAATTGTTCGGCGTCAATGGCGGAGCTGCGCGGATACCAATTGCCCTCTCCGTGGTCGCCACCACGGCCCTGACCTTCGCCATTGGGGAGCGACTGGCGAACTATTGGCGAGGATTCGCGGCAGCCCTGATTTATCTCACTCTCACTGGCACATTCCTCCTGGCGCGGATCGTGATGCCCGAGCCGGTCTTCAGCGCGCTGATCGCCGGCGCAATTTATTGCGCTCTGGCTGGTTTTCAGCAGCGCAGGCAGCGTCGTGCCTGGTTTACAGGCGTTTGGCTCTGTGCCGCCCTCGCGTGTCTTACGAAAGGACCACACGGGTTGCTCTTTATCGCTGGGGCGCTTGCTAGCCTAGCACTTTTTTATCGTGAAGCACGGATGCGGTTCCGCTCATTACTGTGGTGGCCGTATCTGCTCCTTTTCGGAGCCATCCTCGTGCCTTGGTATTGGTGGATAGAATCTCATTTTGATGGCTCGTTTCATCAGTTTGTCGCTGCGGAATGGATGAAGCACCTGGTCGGACGCTACCCTGACGGAAGGTGGTACGACGACGTTCCGCGGTTACCTTTCCTCGCCATGCACCTGGCATGGTGGTTTCCCTGGTCGGCGGCAATTCTGCCGTCCCTCGTTCTTGCCTGGCGTCGCGTGATGCGCCCGCAGCAGATCGATTTCGAAGATGCCCTGCCAATAGCTTGGGGGTCGGTGGTGCTGACCGCAATTCTCTTAATAGGCCAGCGGCAGGATTACTACGCGCTCAGTATGTTCAGCGCGTTCGCGCTTTGGGCGGCAACGATTCTCGAACGCGCCCCGCGCTCGCTCCGAATTGCCGGCGCGACCGTCGTCGGAGCGGCAGGGGTTGGCCTTGGGATTATGGCCGCTGTACTGCCGCATTTCGTTGGCAAGACCGACCGGGCTTGGGGCGAAATGGTGGGTCGCGGGACGGCATTGCGTGCTTTACGCGATGTGCCACCGGCTAGCTGGCTCCAATTTCGCTTCTTCTTTGTTATTTCCGCAATTTCTCTGCTGCTAGGCGCGTCAATCACCATTTACCTTTTGCGCCGCAACCGCGAAAAAATCGCCTTTGTTGGGACTGCACTTGGGATGATTCCCATTGGTTTCTGCATGATCGCCGGAGTAGCACATCTGGCACCCTACTTCTCCCTCGCACCGGCGGCGCGATACTTGAATACGCGGCCGGGAGCGAACGGACAGGTCATTTTCGAGGGACCACCGGCGATCGCAAGCAGCCTGGGTTTCTATCTGGAGGGAAAGTTCGCGATGGTAAATCAACGACCCGATCCCGGACTGCCGCTTACCCGCGAGCAACGCAATCTTTTTCTCGAAGAGTCCGCCGCGCTCGAGCAATGGTCGGCGCCACGCCCCGTCTTTCTCATTATCGAGCAAGATCGAATATCTCACTGGCAGGATTTGCTGACGAAACGTTTTCACGTTTATCACCAGGTAGCGACGTGTGGAACCTACGTTGTGCTCTGCAACCAAATGTGATCTTCGCTGTTTGAAAAACCATGGAAGCGCGCTACCGTCGTCGGCTGTTTTATGTCGCAACATCGTAGCCTTAAAGGAGCCAGCACTATCACCGCCAAGCGGAACGTTCTAAAGCGTTTCGAGCGCGTCGATCTGCTCAAGAAACGGGGCCAATGGAAGGACACGAGCAAGGTCGTCGGGCTGCCCAAAACGAAGCCGGACGTCTGACCAGTGCCCGGGTCTGATCAGCCGTGCGGCTGAATCAATATCTTGCGGCGGCCGGAATCACGTCACGCAGGGGTGCCGACGCATTGATCGCGGACGGTCGGGTGACAGTGAATGGAAAACAGTGCACCGATTTTCATTATCGGCCTGGACCAACAGATCACGTCAAAGTCGACGGCAAGTCCGTTCATCACCAAACGCCGGTTTATCTGGCGATGAATAAACCAGCCGGGTTCGTCTGTACGAGGAATGATCCTGATGCCAGCGACACCATCTTCGACCTTCTACCGCCGAAATTTTCTTCTCTCTTTTATGTCGGTCGACTCGACGTCTCAAGCGAGGGGTTGTTGCTTTTAACCAATGACGGCGATTTCGCGCACCGCCTGGCCCACCCGCGTTTTCACGTCGAAAAAGAGTACGATGTGAAGCTCGATAAACCGGCCTCAAATGAGCTCGGGTCGCGACTCATTCGCGGTGTCATGCTTGATGGAAAACTCGCAACCGCTACTCGGGTCCGCCAGAGTTCCCCGACGCGTTTGCGCGTCGTGCTCAGACAAGGAATCAATCGTCAGCTACGTCGTATGCTTGAACATTTCGGGTTTCGCGCGAAGCGACTCAGGCGAGTGCGAGTGGGCAATCTTAACCTGGACGATCTGTCTCTCGGAAAATGGCGCCGCCTTGAACCGCACGAGGTGCGGGACTTGAGCACGAAAGCGATGCCAACTGCGAAAAAGCCAGCGAAATGAAACTCGATTCTTGCTCGGCTGTGGTGACCGGTGCATCCGCCGGTATCGGACGCGAATTTGCGCGTCAGCTCGCGCCACGAGCGCGACGTCTGATCTTAGTCGCCAGACGTCAAGATCGTCTGGAAACATTGCGTAGCGAATTGCTGGCACAAAATCCCGCACTCCGTGTCGAGCTACGTATCGTGGACCTTTCAGTTCTCGAACATGTGACTGACCTTGGCGTCTTCCTGCAAGAGGAACGGGTAGATTTCCTGATCAACAACGCGGGCCTGGGAGATTATGGGCCCTTCGCTTGGGCGGATCCGATTCGTTTGCACGAAATGATTCAAGTCAATGTGCGCGCATTGACCGCCCTCACTCGTGCTGTGCTTCCACAAATGATTGCACAAAAGCGCGGCGCGATCCTGAACGTGAGCTCATCAGCTGGCTTTTTGCCGATCCCGGGCTTTTCCGTTTACGCAGCCACCAAAGCCTATGTCACGAATTTTTCCGAGGCGTTGCGAGCCGAAGTCGCAGCGAGCGGGATTTCGGTTTGCGCGCTGTGTCCCGGCCCGGTCGACACCGAATTTGTAGCGGTCGCTTCGCGCGGGAGCGAGCGACCTGGCAGCGGTCCGAACCTCGTTCGCGTGTCTGTAGAAAAGGTAGTGCGCGCCGGATTGAAAGGAATCGAGCGCGACAAACCCGTTGTCATCCCCGGTCTGTTCATGAAGATCGGGATGACTTTGGCGCGGGTGATCCCGATGCCTCTTTTGCGGCTGGGGTGGCGCTTTTCGCAACGCGCCTAGGACGCTATCATTTGTATTTGACCGAACAACCGTACGGGCGGGTGTTTGCCGTCGATACCGGTTTCCCGCTCATTGATTCGTCGAGCGCAACTTTTACGTAGTTAGTGGAAGACGCGATATCGTTCGGGTTCGGCGTTGCTTTGCTGTCGATGGCGCCCTCATAAATGATCTTACCCTCCGGATTGATGACAAACATGTGCGGCGTATTTCGGGCGTTATAACTGCGGCCGACTTTTCCATCCGCATCCAGCAGCAACGCTGTCTGCTTGGTATTCCAGTCTTTCATCACTTTCTGCGCCTGCTCGGGCGAGAGATTGCCTTCTGTTCCAGGCGCGGAGGAATCTACGGAAAGCCAGACTACGCCTTTGCCGGTGTATTCGCCCTGCAGCTTTTGCATATTGCCGCTGCCGTAATGTTTTTTCACAAACGGGCATTCGGGGTTAAACCATTCCAGCACGACATATTTCCCTTTGTACTGGGAAAGGCTGTGCGTTTTTCCTGTTGCATCCGAAACGCTGAAATCAGGCGCGGCGGATCCCACCGGGGGCGAGTCTGCGGCCTGCAATCCAGCAAGAGCGACTGAAACAAGAGATAAAGCGAGAATACGGAGTTTCATATTTTATTGAGACGCGATCGTGTGATTAACGGTTTCGAGTTTTTCCAAAACAATATTTTTGGTGAGCAATTCCGGAAAGACATATGGCTGAGCCGCGCCTCCCGGATAAAGCACATACAATGGGACACCGGGGCGACCGAATTGTTTCAAAAATTTTGTAATTGTGGGATCGCCGTTAGTCCAATCCGCTTTCAATTTTACAATCTGATGCTGTGAAAATGCTCCTCGCACGGCCTCTGTCTCAAGAACGGTCGATTCGTTGAACTTGCAGGTAATGCACCATTCCGCAGTGAAATCGATAAATACCGGATGGCCTTGCTGCGTTTCGGACGCAAGTCGCTCGGGAGTAAATCTTTGCCAGCCGTCCGCCAGTAAAGTCGCGCTGCCAGGGTTTGACGTCTGCTGAAATTTGTCACCAATAAAATAAATCGCGCCGAGAAGCACGATGGCGATCATAATTGCCCAGGCGGTGACGCGTGTCTGAATTCTGGCCGCTGGAGTAACGAAGGCTCCTTTGAGCCAGCAAGCGACGCTGAGCACGAGCAGAAATGCTGATGTCCAGATCAAGGCGGAGACGCCCCGCTGGGCACCGAGAACGGAAAGCAAAAAGAGGAGAGTTGCGAGAAGGAGAAATCCCATCAACTGCTTGACCCGAACCATCCAGGGGCCCGGCTTGGGCAGGAGCCTGAGCCAGGCTGGTTGGGCACTTAGCAGGAGATACGGCGCACTCATGCCCGCCGCTATAGCGGTGAAAATGAGAAGAATTGTGGTCGCTGATTGCGTGAAAGCAAAACCGAGCGCGGTGCCGAGAAACGGAGCCGTGCACGGCGTTGCTAAGATCGTGGCAAAAATCCCCTGAAAAAATGAGCCAAGATCTCCATGGGCAGATGCGCCTGCGGTAGCGCCGCGATTCAACCATTGGGGCAGGAAAATCTCAAACACGCCGAAAAGATTGAGGGCGAAGACCAGGACAATTGCGCTCATCCCGAGGACGAAATAAGGATTTGTGAATTGAAAGGCCCAGGTGATTTCGCGGCCGGCCGATTTCAATCCCACCAGCACGAGCGCGAGTCCTAGAAACCAAACGAAAATTCCGGCCACAAAAGCCAGGCCGCTCCGGAAAATACGGGCGCGACTTTGCCCCGCTTGTTGGACGAAACCAAAAATCTTCAGCGAAATCACCGGCAACACACACGGCATTAAATTGAGAATGAAACCGCCAATGAATCCAAAGAGGAGAAAGCGCACGAACTCGCCAAGGAAAGATCGATCATTTGTCCGAGCGGTCTGCTCTGCAACAGAAATATCCCATGCACTGCGCTCCGGATTGGAGCCCGATTTCCCAAAAACCACCAGGCCCGGCAGAGTTTTAATTGCGCTGTTAGAGGGATCCAGCGGAACGCGAAACCGCGCGCCGTCGGAAGCCCGCGATTCCAAATGCGGGTGACCGACAGCAATGCTTTCCTTGGGTGAAGGGAAAAATTCCAGAGAAGAGAAGCTCGCGAGATCCGGGCTATGAATGTCGAGCAGCAGGGCGTCGGCATCTTTTTTCCACGAACTTGAAAAATTCGCGCTTGGCGCCTTCGGCAGCTGCTTTTGGAAACGTGCGAAAAGCTCCGCATTGGCTGCCGCGTTTTTCGAAGAAATCGGCAGCATCAGATTCACCGTTCCCTCTCCCGGAATGCAAATTTTCTCGCAGACAAGCCAATTCACCTTTGCCGCAAGTTGCGCGGATGGGCCGGTCAAGTTCTTGGACGGCGTAATTTGTTGAATCAGCAAAACCTCGTCGTGATAGCCATAGATTTGGATGTCGCCAGGTTCTATTAACTTCAACGGAATCGGCCACTGAATTTCTCCGGCTCGCCAATCTCCCGGTAATTGCCACTTGATCTCAGTCGGAATTCCCGCGTCTCCAGGATAGCGCCAGTAGGTGTGCCAGCCCGGCGCCATCTTCAGGCGAATGCCGACCAAAAAAGGTTCGCCGGGAACGATGGCGGTGACGTTGGCAATGGCCTCAGCCTGGACCAGCTGTTTCCCTTGATATAATTGGGCGGAAACGACATTCGCGCCCAGAAAGGCAACAAGCAGATTGATCAGAAGGGATATTGATCGTCTGGTTGCCCGCATCCCTTTATTTACCATTCCAGCGGACTTGGAGCAACGCAGTGGCCAGGACTGGCTCATATCGTGCTGCCTGGTGTAGCATGCGGTATGTAATCATCGTTGGATTGGCGGCGCTCGGTATTATTTTTTATCGGCAGAAATCGACCGAACGATCACCAGGCCAGGTCGCTTCGGCAGAACACGCCAGCTCTCTTCAGCCGACTACTCTGACACCTCGGCCGGCGAGCGAACATAACTGGGCCAAGAGCGCGATCGATCGTGCGCAGGACGTCAAAAAACAGGTGAAACGCGAAAGAGCCTCGAACGAAGTGCCCTAGTTGCTAATCGACGTCGTAGACCTCGACTAAACCGATTCCGGTAGCGTTGCTCGGGCTTTTGAGAATCACCGTGTAGTTTCCTGGCGCCAGCTCATTGTAGAGCGCGGAATCTCCGGTGCTATTCGGAGTAAGTTGATAGAAGGAAACGAAAGGGGACGAGACCGGGTCTGATTGCCAGCCAGTATTGGTCTGCAACAGATCGCCCTGTGAATTGCGCAACTCGATCGTGGTGTCAGGCAGCGGGGAAGGCACTACTCCTTGCAAACCGGGCCCGATTCCGCGCAGCACAACATTCTTCAGTTGTGGACCTTTCACGATGAAACCTGCAATCATTACGTTGTCGCCAGTCGAAACCAAACCCCGGGTCGAGATGTTCGATGCACGACCATTGGCCGGGTCGAGATCGTAGACTTCCACCAAACCCACACCAGTGCCGCTATTATTGCCCGAGACGATGGCGGTGTAACTCCCGGGAGTAAGCGTCGCCGAAATGGCAGATTCCAGATCATTGGTCGGTGCAAGCCCCGTTTGCTGAATCTGGCTTTGTTGGCTGTCTTTCCAATTATCGTTAGAAAAAATTAGATTACCGGCTCCGTTATGCAAACCCAATATAGGATCGGCAAGCGGGCCGGGAACTCCGAAATTGGCCAGGGTTGGGCCGATGACTCGCGCCAGGATTGGCTTGGATTGATCGCGGAGGATGAAACCGGCAATGAGCACGTTGTCGCCCGTCCCTACCAGGGCTCGGGTGGAAATGTTCGCCAGTCGTGCATTCCCTGTGACCGGCGGTGGATTGGGAGGGGCGCCGTACAAGGATTGGACACCCGCAACATCGTCATCGGTAAGATGATTCAGAGAACTAACGGTCGAATCCATGATCGCCGGCTGATTCTGCCTGGGCTGCGCCTCATCCGGATGATCGAGGCCTAAGACATGGCCAAATTCGTGCAACGCGACGCGATGAAAGTCTTTCCCGGGTCCAACGTTCACACCCGAGCTAAAACCTACGGCCGTATTGAAAATAACGTCGGCTTCAATCATTACGTTGCCAGTATTGCGGAAAACAGTAACGGCCAAAGTCTCTTTCCCGCCAAAGCCACCACCGAAAACAGTATTGGAAAAGAACACCGAGTTCTGACCATCGTGATTTGTATTTGACGCGGCCGCTCCGGGATCCCCTTCCGTCCACGTGAACTGCACCCCGCCCATTTGCTCGTTCCACTCCGCCAACGCGTTCTCGGCATCGGCGTTCCAGTCTGTGAATCCATCAGGCAAGATGAAATTTGGTGTTCCAACTTGGATAACCATCGGGATGGTTCCGTTGGGCCACTTGGGTCCTTCGAGGGCGAAGCCCAACGCGGATCTCGAAAAGATCCCAAACGCAATGGCGCAACAAGCCGCCAAGGCGAGCAACTTCTTTCGCGAAATCACCTTATTGGCTCGGGTGAGTGGCCTTGTTTTGAATTGCCTGTTTAAATTCCGCCGTCGTTATGGCGCGCCCCGCCGTGGCTGCACGCTCATCCTTGCCGAGTTGGTTTACGTCGGTCAAAGAAGCGCCGTCGTTCGTAAAGACGACGTCGCGCCCCGTCTGATCCTTTTTAACATGAAAACGTCCATGCATGATGCCGACCAGCGGGATGAATTGCGAGCCGTTATTTTCAACGAAGAGAATGTCTCGATCACCGACTTTAAATTTAGGGGCATCGCTAACTTCCATCGTCTCGGCTCCCACCGTTCCACCCATCATATTGAGCGTAACCTTGGCGCCAGGATTGCCTTTGATCGCATCCTCGACGTTGAAAGTGACATAACTAACGATGTGACGCTGCGCACCTTCGCCTGTCCACTCCGACCGCACATCCGAAACCGTACCTTGGAATATAGTCTCAGCGCGGCTGACAAGATCGTCGAACGATGGCGGAATAACCGTGGTTGCCCCGACTCTGCCTGCCAGGTAAGCGGTGACGATTAAAATAAAAAACCGGGAAGATTTTTTCATGGGAGAAAGCACAAATAGGTTACTTCACAATTCACTTACTTCAACGATCAGGGTTCGACGTAAAGCGCTCCTGTTTCCTTCAAGACTTCAGGGATCCAAATCATAAGCCTCGACCAATGCGATGCCGGTGCTGTTGTTTACGCCCCGGACGATCGCGGTGTAAGCGCCGGGCAACAATGTTGTGATAATCGCCGACTCCTTGGGGTCTGACGGTTTGTACGGCGTCGCCGCGATCGCCACGGCTTGCGGGCTGGTCCCCCAGTCATCGTTGGTTGCCACGATATTGCCCGAGCCGTCGTGTAATTCCAAGGTCGGATCGGACAGGGTGCCGGGTAAAGATGTTGGTGGCGACGCCATTGACGGGCCGATCGCACGCAACATTAGGTTTTTCGGCACCGTCCCGTTAATGATCAATCCTCCAATGAGAACGTTGTCGCCAGTGCCAACGAATCCACGAGTGGAAATATTCGACAAACGAGTCGCTACCGAATCGAGCTCGTATACTTCAACCAGGGCGATTCCTGTAAGGCCGTTGTAGCCGCGCACAATGGCAGTGTAGGAGCCCGGCGCGAGTGTCGCGATCAGCGCCGCCTCGTTCGGATTTACCGGGGCGTAGCCGCTGGCGTTGATTTGAGCAACTTGTGAGCTGTTTTGCCAGTCGTCGTTGGCGGCGATTATCGCACCGCTCGAATCGTGCAACTCCAACGTAGGATCGGATAACGCGTTCGTTACCCCAAGGCTGCCGAGCGTAGGCCCAAGCGCTCTCACTAGCACTGTCTTCGATTGCGAACCGCTGACAATAAAACCGCCGATCATGACGTTGTTGCCAGTGCCAACGTTCATCCTTGTCGAAATATTGGCGAAATGACTGGCGGTAGGATTGCCGCCAGGCAAAGGAGTCGGAGTCGGCGTAGGCGCTGGAGCAGCCGCCGCCGAATATAGAAACTGCGCGCCGCTAATATCGTCATTTGATAAGGTCTCGCGGTCACTCGTTACCGAATTCATAATGGCGTCTACAGTTTGGCCATGTTGATCGGGGTGATCTAATCCCAATGCGTGCCCCAGCTCGTGCGTTAATACGCGCCGAATATCGCCAATGGCGAAGCCGTTCGAGCCATAACGTAACGGTCCGCGATAGGAATCGAACGCTTGATGATTGTTAAATAATATATCCGCCTCGACCATATTGCTGCCGGACGATAGCCAGTAAGTGACGGCGAGTGTTCCAGATCCGAAGGTTTGTCCAAAGATTGTGCTCGAAAATATCACGGAATTCACTCGATCGCCCGACGAGGCGGCAGAGCTGCCGCCCAGGTTCGCGTTAAATTGCAGGCGAGCCATCACGTTATCCCAGGCATTTGCGGCGGGTGCCGCTGCGACATCCCAGGAAGTGTTTCCATCGATGAGAGTCCGTCCAGCCGAGCCAAGACCCATTTGGAAAGTCACCACGCTTCCCGATGGCCAGCTCTTGCCTTCGAGCACGTAACCGTTTGCGGGGCTGAGAACTACGAGACCGCCGGTTAAAGCAATCCAGATAGAAGGCCATCTTGAGGCGGCCCAAGACTGCCTCAGCGCGGTAAAAACGCGGTTATGGGGCCTCATAATAACTAGAAAAGCACGAAATATGCGCATTTAATATAATGACCAGAAAAGCGTATCTTTTATTCGAGCGCGCGCACCCGAATGAGTGTTTAAACACGCAATTTGCGTGCTCGTCGCGCATTACTTTGCCGCAATCGACTGCCCTGATCGGGCGACCATTCCACCATTCTACGGCTGATTAAATCTCCTGCTATGGCACCAGGAAAATCTTCTGCGAATATGGGTCTTTAACTTTACTCCCCGATTGGTAGCCCGTCACGTCAACATAACCTCCATTCGGGTCGTACGGACTAAAGACATAACCCGGTTTCCCTGGGACAGGCTTGGCCACAGGAAATTGGGCAGTGGCGCTGCTTCGCGGAGTAGAAGCTGGTGTCGGCTGTGTGGATGCAACGTGCTCAACGCTGCGGGAGGGAGCAGGAGAATAAGCGGGAGGATTTTCACGCGGTCTGGCAGGGGTCGTCCGTACGACCGCAGGTGGTGGTGGCGGGGGTTGTTGGACCGGCGGCGCTTCGTAGACCTGCGTAGTGACGTCAGGATTTTCATCCGTGCCGTGCAGCTTGCGGCCGACAAAACGTGCTGGCGCGGTAGCGACGTGGGCGGAACTCTCCGCCACATCGCGTGCGGTACGGCAGGCTGGTAAAACCAGAAGCACGAACAAAGCAATTCGAGCCGTGCGATACATTGACGCTTCTATATCAGGAGACGGCTGCGGTGCAACTTCTGGCCGCCTTAAAATCATGGATGAATGCTGCGGTCTGCTCGTCGGTTGTGCCCCAGGAGCACATGAAACGATAAACATTGGGTTCAATGAATTTATAGAAAGACCAGCCATTCCCGCTCAGCGTTTTTACAACCGAATCGTCGAGTCGGACAAAGACGGCATTTGCCTGAACTGGAAATACGATTTTCCCACCGCTTCGCTGGAGATCAGCCGCTAACTTTTGGGCTGCGGCATTAGCATGGCG